>DATFSB010000060.1:0-14906 GCA_035262825.1 Gemmatimonadales bacterium
CGTCGGGTCGCGCATGAAGGTGAGCTGGACCCATCCCGACTGGGCGCCGGAGATCATCGGTGTCGTCGGTGACGTGCGCACCAGCGCGCTCGACGCCGACCTGCGCCCGATGATCTACTACGCCCTGGCCCAGGAGCCGACGGCATCGATGACGCTGGCGATCCGCCACTCCGGCGACCCGGGCCCGCTCGTTGCCTCGGTGCGCGCGGCGGTGCGCGATCTCGATCGGGACGTGCCGCTCACCGACGTCGCCTCGATGACGACGCGGCTCGCGCGCTCGATGTCCGACCGGCGTTACCCGATGCTGCTCCTGTCGGGATTCGCGGCACTCGCCGTCCTGTTGGCCGCGGTCGGGCTCTATGGGCTCTTGTCGTATGTCGTGTCGCGGCGCACGCGCGAGTTCGGGGTGCGCATGGCGCTCGGCGCCGACCGCACAAAGGTGCTGGGCCTCGTACTGCGGGACGGCGTGCGTCTGACGCTCATCGGCGCCGCCTTCGGCGTCGTTGGGGCGAGCGTCGCCGCGCGGGCCCTTGGGCATCTCTTATACGGGGTCGGACCGACCGACCCACTGACGTTCGCGGCCGTGGCTTTGCTCCTGGTCAGTGTCGCGTTGCTCGCGAGCTATCTCCCGGCGGCCCGGGCGACGCGGGTGGATCCGGTGGAAGCACTACGTACTGAGTAGAGGCGTTCTGGGTTGTGGGTAATGAGTAAATGCAGCTACCCACAACTCATAGCCCATGACGCATCACGGAGGACTAATGGAATCTCTGCTACAAGATCTCCGCCTCGCCATCCGTCAGCTCGCCAAGAGCCCGGGGTTCACTGCCGTCGCGGTGCTGACGCTCGCCCTCGGGATCGGGGCGAACACCGCGATCTTCAGCGCCGTGGACGCGGTGCTGCTCAGGCCGCTGCCCTACCCGCAGTCGGATCGGCTGGTGGATCTGTCGTCGGGGACTTCCGAACCGGTCCGCTTCGCCATCTCCTATCCCGACCTGCTCGATTTCCGCGGGCTGACGCAGGACTTCGCGGGGGTCGCGGCGTACAGCTCGCAGCGCTACAACCTGACCGGCGCCGGCGATCCGCGGGAGATCCAGGCGGCCTTCGCGACGGCCAATCTGTTCGACGTCCTGGGGGTGCATCCCGTGATCGGGCGCGCCTTCACGGAGCAGCAGGAGAACGACCCCGTGGCGCTCTTGAGCTATGGATTGTGGGCCCAGAGCTTCGGCCGAGATCCCGCGATTCTGGGCAAGGCGATCGCGCTCGACGGCAAGAGCTACACCATCATCGGCGTCATGCCCGCGGGATTCCACTTCCCCACCGACGACATCGGCGTATGGACGCCGGTCGGCGGCATACGCGCAACCGCGCCACAGGCGCTGACGAGTCGCGACCTCCGCGCCTTGAACGGCGTCGCCCGCATGACGAGCGGCACAACGCTCGCCCGCGTGCAGAGCGACCTCAACGTCCTCGCGAAGCGTCTCCAGGGGGAGCAGGCCAACGACACGAATCCGCGACAGGTCATCGCGATCGGTCCCGGCCCTGGGCCCGGCGGTCCGGGGGGTGGGGGCAGAGGTCCACGCATCAACGCCGGTGGGTTCGATCAGATCCAGTTCAACGCGCTGCTGTTACGCGACGCCGCAATCGGCGATGTGAGCGGCCGGCTCTGGGTGCTGCTCGGCGCGGTGGGCCTCGTGCTGCTGATCGCGTGCGCCAACGCGGCGAATCTCCTGCTGGCGCGCGCCGCGACACGAGGGCGGGAGATGGCGATCCGGCGGGCGCTGGGAGCGGGCCGGGGCCGCTTGATCCGGCAGCTGCTCACTGAGAGCGTCGCGCTCGCGCTCTGCGGCGCCCTGCTAGGGCTCGTGGTGTCGAAGTGGGGGCTCGACGCGCTGCTCGCGTTGTGGCCGCGCGCCCTGCCCCGCAGCCAGGAGGTCGGCCTGCATCTCGGCGTGCTGGCGTTCACCGCCGGGCTCGCGCTCGTGACGGGAATCGCGTTCGGCATGGCGCCGGCGCTACGCGCCACAGCCACTCGCATCGAGGAGGGACTGCGACAGGACAGCGCCGGAAGTACCGGGGGCCGGCGTCAACGCGTGCAGCACACCCTCGTCGTCGCCGAGATGGCGCTGGCGCTCGTCCTGCTCGTCGGCGCCGGCCTCCTGGCGCGCAGCTTCGCGGCGCTCAACGCCGTGAGCCCGGGATTCGATACCCGCGATGTGCTGGCGGGGCGGATCCGGTTGACGCCGTCGCGCTACCCGACACCGCCGCAGCAGAAGACGTTCTTCGAGACGGTGCAGAGCGCCCTGGCCGGGCGCACGGACGTCGCCGGGGTGTCGCTCTCGGAAACGATGCCCTTGTCGGGAGGCATCCGGGTCGTTGCGTTCGACCCGCGTCCGGTCCGGCCCGACTATCCCGAGCCGTTTTTCGCGGCGCTCGAGAACGTCGTGGCGCCGGAGTACTTCAGCACGATGCGCATCCCGATTCGGCGCGGGCGCGGATTCGGACCCGAGGATCGCGCCGGTGCTCCGGCGGTCGCGGTCGTCAGCGCGCAGTTCGCGAGCGAGCTGTGGCCCAACCAGGATCCGATCGGGAAGCAGTTTCCGTTCAGCGGGCCGCGCGAACCCCCCCGGCCGGTGACGGTGATCGGCGTGGTCGACGAACTGCGCAGCGCGTCGCTCGAGCAGCCCAATCCGCGTCCGACGCTGTACCTGTCGTCCGTGCAGGAAAGCGGCCAGCCGGAGATGTGGGTCGTGATGCGGTCGGCGCGCGGCGCCCCGCTGGCCCTCGTGGGGGCGCTGAAGGATGCGGTGAAGCTCGCCGACCCTGAGCAGCCGATCGGCGATCTCGTGAGTCTCGAGCAGCTGATCGCGCGCCAGACGGCGGCACGTCGTTTCAATACGACGCTGCTCGGCATCTTCGCGCTGCTTGCCGTCGGACTCGCGCTCGTGGGGATCTACGGCGTGACGAGCTATGCGGTGGCACAGCGCAAACGCGAGCTGGGCATCCGCCTGGCACTCGGCGCCGGACCGAAGGACGTGATGCGGCTGCTCGTGGGCGAGAGCTTGATGCGCGTCGTGATCGGCGTGGTGCTGGGTCTCGTGATCGCGCTGGTGGCGAGTCGAGCCCTGGTGTCGATGTTGTACGGAGTGGAGCGGTGGGATCCGGTGACGTTCGCGGGGACGGCTGTACTGCTTGGGCTCGTGGCGCTGTTGGCCACATGGCTACCCGCCAGGAAGGCCACGCGGGTCGATCCGATGGTGACACTGCGGACTGAATAAAAGGTGGGCTGTGGTCGGTGGCCGGTGGTCAGTGTCGTTTCACCGGCCACAGGCCACCGGGCACTGACCACCAGTAGGGAGTCCAATGGACGCATTGCTGCAGGATCTGAGATTCGCTATCCGCCAGCTCCTCAAGAGTCCCGGCTTCACGCTCGGCGTTGTCCTGACGCTCGGGCTCGGCATCGGCGCCAACGTTGCCATGTTCTCGATCGTCGACCGGATGCTGTTCCGGCCGCCGCCCATGTTGCGCGATCCCTCCGCCACGCACCGGGTGTACCTGGCGCAGACGTACCGTGGCGTGGAGAACGCGGATGCCAGCATGCAGTATGCGCGCTATGTCGATCTGACCGCCGGGACGACGTCGTTTACCCGCACCGCGGCATTCACCGAGGACGACATCGCGGTCGGCGTCGGCGCCGAGGCGCGAGAGCTGCGCATCGGGATCGTCAGCGCGAGCTTCTTCGCTTTTTTCGACGCCCCCCCGGCGCTGGGCCGCTATTTCTCCACCGCTGAGGACGCGCCGCCCGCCGGCACGCCAGTCGCTGTCCTGGGACATGGATTCTGGCAGACCCGTTACGGGGGGCGCGCAGATATCCTCGGATCGACGCTGCAAATCGGCCCGGTCATCTACACCATCATCGGGGTCACGCCGCGGGGATTCACCGGCCTGTGGCCCAACCAGCCGCCGGTCGCGTTCGTTCCTATTTCCACGTACGCCGGCGCATTGGCAGCCGGGTTCATGCAAAACGATCGGTGGTGGACGACGTACAGCTGGGACTGGATGTCGATGCTCGCGCAGCGTAAGCCCGGGATCAGCACCGCGACGGCGACGGCGGACCTGACCCGCGCTTTCTTCCGGAGCTT
This sequence comes from Gemmatimonadales bacterium, assembly GCA_035262825.1. Lineage (GTDB taxonomy): Bacteria > Gemmatimonadota > Gemmatimonadetes > Gemmatimonadales > GWC2-71-9 > DASTHG01. The sequence continues at coordinate 4,140 of DATFSB010000060.1, forward strand.
CGAGGCCGAACGGGCCGGTGACCCGACGCTCCCGCCGGTCGCCCTCGCACGGCCGCGCGGCATCGTCGCCTCGGTCTTGAGCGAGCGCGGACCGAACGAGTCGAGCTTCGCCAAAGTGGCGACCTGGGTCAGTGGCGTCGCGGTGATCGTGCTGCTCATCGCCTGCGCCAACGTCACGAATCTCCTGCTCGCCCGGGGCTTGCGCCGTCGCCGCGAGATCGCCATCCGGCTGGCGCTCGGCGTCACACGCGGGCGTCTCCTGGCACAGCTCCTCACCGAAAGCGTCGGGCTCGCCGTGTGCGGCGGCATAGTCGGCCTGGTGGTGGCGGAGTGGGGAGGGACGCTGCTCCGCGGGCAATTCCTCACGGGATCGGCCGATTCGAGCGTCTTCGCGAGCGAACGCACCCTGCTGTTCGCTGCCGCGGCGGCCCTCCTCGCCGGTGTACTGACGGGTCTCGTCCCCGCGTTCAGAGTCCTGCGTCCCGACCTCTCGGTCGATCTCAAGGCCGGCACCCGAGAAGGGACGTATCAGCGTTCCCGCACGCGCGCGGTCCTGCTCGTGTCACAATGCGCCCTCTCCGTCGCCCTCCTCGTGGGAGCCGGATTGTTCGTGCGCAGCCTGGGGCGCGTGCGTGATGTGCGGCTCGGGTACGACGTCGATCCCGTGCTGATCGTGGACTTGAACATGAGGGGTGTGCAGCTCGATAGCGCGCGGCACGTCGTCCTGCGCCGCGATCTGCTGGACGCGGCCCGGTCGATTCCCGGCGTCCGGCACGTCTCTCCCCGCATCTCCGTGCCGTTCCTCGGGCGGATGAGCGTCAGCCTGTACGTGGCCGGGATCGATTCGGTCCGGCGGCTGGGACGCTTCCTCTTGAACGCCGTCGGCCCCGACTACTTCGCCACGATGGGAACACAGCTGGTGCGCGGACGCGGCATCTCCGATCAGGATGCTGCGGGTGCGCCGGGCGCGATGGTTGTGAGCGCGGCAATGGCTGGAGTGCTGTGGCCCGGACGGGAGGCGATCGGACAGTGTGTCCACGTGCGCTTCGAGACGGCTCCCTGCGCATACGTCGTCGGTATCGCCGAGAACATCCACTCGCAGCGGCTCGGTGAAGATCCCGCGTTCACCTATTACCTGTCGTCGGCACAGTGGGATCCCGAGAATGGCGGCCTGTTCGTGCGCATGGCGGGGCCGGCGCGACAGCTCGCCGAGACAGTGCGGCGGCGTCTGCAGGAGATCATGCCCGGCGCTTCCTACGTCACCGTCGTGCCGTTTGCGGAAGTGCTGGGCAGGCAGACGCGCTCGTGGCAGCTCGGCGCAACGATGTTCCTGGCGTTCGGCGCCCTGGCCGTCGTCGTGGCCGCGATCGGGCTCTACAGCGTGCTGGCATACAACGTCGCCCAGCGCACACACGAGCTCGGTGTGCGTGCCGCGCTCGGGGCAGACCAGCGGAGCTTGATCGGAATGGTGGTAAGGGAAGCGCTTGCCTTCGGCGCGGCGGGGATCGCCATCGGCGCGCTGATTGCCCTTGCGTGCGGTCGCTGGCTGGGACCGTTGCTTTTCCAGGAATCGCCGCGCGACCCGCTCGTGTTCGGCGGAACGGCGGTACTGTTGATCGGTATTGCGGCTCTGGCCAGCTTCGTACCTTCACGCCGCGCGGCGGCAGTTGACCCGGTGGTCGCGTTGCGAACTGAATAATACTGGTGGCCGGTGGTCAGTGGTCAGAGCCCCTGGCGATGACCATGCGTGAATTGGACGGGCTTCGCAGGATTCCGATGACGCTGGCGAGTACGAGAAGGCAAGGATGGGAGGACTCCAACGGGAAGCGAGTCATGCCCATCTCATCTCGTGACAGCGTCCGGACCTATCGCGATCTGACGGTCTGGCAACGCGCGATGGATCTTGTCGTACTTGCTTATCGACTCGGCAAGCGACTGCCAAAGGAAGAGCTGTACGGTCTGATCAGTCAGATCCGACGGGCTGCGACCTCCATCCCAGCGAACATCGCTGAGGGACAAGGGCGCCGTTATACCGGTGAGTTTCTGAAGTTCCTTGGAATTGCGAACGGATCGCTGATGGAGCTTGAGACCCATATCATTGCTTCACAACGTCTCGGTCTTGTGACAGACGCCGACGTGAAGGAGCCCTTGGAAGTCGCAGCACACGTCGGCAGGATGCTGGCAGGGCTGATGCGGCGCCTCGAGGAGCGAACGCCACGCACGCGGCGTCACCGGCCACCGGCCACTGGTCACCGACCACTCTGAGGAGAAGACCATGTTCGCCCTTGCTCTCTCGCTCGCCCTGGCGCAAGACCCGCATGCCGACACCGCGACCTTCATCACCCGACTCGGCACCGACACCATCGCCATTGAGCACTTCAGCTACGACGGTCGAGTGCTCGACGGCGTGAGCGTTACGCGCTCACCCAACGTCTCGGTGCATCGTTATCGCGCGGTGTTTGGTGCCGTCGGCGTCGACAGTCTGACGCTGGCCGAAGGTCCGGCAGGCAGGCCCGCGCGGCAGGTCACGACCTACCGCTACACGGACGACAGCGTCGTCACCGAGGGCCGGCGCGACACGACGACGCACCGCGAGAGTGCGGCCGTCCACGGGCGCCCGCTGCCGTTCGCTCCAGATGTGCTCGGACCGTGGGAAGTGGCCCTGCAGGGCGCGCTTCGGGCTGCCGATCCGCAGCTGACATTATTGAACGGCTCCGAAACGATTCGCTACGCCGTGCACCGCATCGGTGGCGACTCGCTGCATCTGGCGATCGCCAATGGCGACTTTGGACCGCTGTACGCGCAGATGAACAGCGCCGGCCAGTTGCGGTTCCTCGACCTCCGCGCCACGACCGACAAGTTCCTGGCCGAGCGCGTGAGCGGGCTGGACGTGGACAGCATGACGGCCGTGTTCGCCGCGCGTGAGCTCGCGGGCAAGGGACTGGGCAACCTGTCGCCGCGAGACACCACGCGCGCGACCGTCGGCGGCGCGCACGTCCAGATTGACTACGGGCGCCCCATGCGTCGCGGCCGAGTGATCTTCGGCAACGTCGTTCCCTGGGACACCGTGTGGCGCACCGGCGCCAACCAGGCGACGCAGCTCATCACCGATAAGGATCTCGTAGTCGGCGGGACGACCGTGCCGGCCGGCACCTACAGTCTCTTTACGATCCCGTCCGCCAACGGCTGGCTGCTGATCATCAACAGGCAACATGGGCAGTGGGGCACGGATTACGACGCGAAACAGGATCTCGCCCGCATCCCGATGCGGACCACGAGAGCGGCAGTCCCGCTCGAACGATTAACGATTTCGATCTACGCACCGACACTCTCGATTGCTTGGGACCGGGCGCTGGCGGCGGTGCAGGTGAAGGCTCGGTAGGAAGGTGTCAGGTGCCGGGTGTCAGGTGTCAGGTTATTTGCGCGACTTCCGGAGTGATCGCGTGAGACCAGCGAGCATTCGGCCAACCTCAGCAGCGTGCTTCGTAAGAACACCTTCCAGTTCGGGCGACATGTACCTGCGTCGCGTGGCGATGATGATTTGTGTTTCCAGCTCCATAAGCGACCCGTTGGCGATCGATAAGTGGTGCAGGTAATCGCCGAGATGATGGCGACCATGACCTTCAGCGATGTTAGATGGGACGGAAACAGCGCCACGACGCATTTGGGCACACAAACCGTAAATCTCGTTCCGAGGGAAGACCTCTGTGGCGTCGTAGATCGCGAGTGCAAGATCCACAGACCGTTGCCATACGATCAGGTCTCGATAGCCCTTGATCATGTTGGGTCTTGCTTGAGGGACCATCGTTTGAGCCATCAGAGCAAGTCAAGCTGGGTCATTAGTCGGTTAGGAGAAACATCCGAATCACGCGAGATGGGCTTGTTTATCGCACCACCTGGCACCTGACACCCGACACCTGACACCTTTACCACTGTGCCTCCTCTATCGACCCGCCTCTTAGTCGCCGATGACGACCCCGCGGTCCTGGAGGCGCTCCGCCTTCTATTGAAAGGCGAAGGCTACCAGGTAGAAACCGCTACTTCTCCCGGTGGAGTCCTGTCGGCGGTCGAGACGCGCGACTTCGACGCCCTCTTGATGGACATGAACTACACCCGCGACACGACCGGCGGGATCGAAGGCCTCGACCTGCTGTCGCGCCTCCAGGGCCTCGACGCCACCCTCCCCGTGCTCGTCATGACCGCCTGGGGCTCGATCGAAGGCGCCGTCGAAGCGATGCGCCGCGGCGCGCGCGATTACATCGAGAAACCCTGGGACAACGCCCGCCTGTTGCAGCAGCTGCGCACTCAGATCGAGCTGGGGCGCGCCATCCGCACGAGCCAGCGGCTCGAGAGTGAGAACCGCACGCTGCGCCGCGATGGCTCTCCCGAGCTGATCGCGACGTCCCCCGCGATGCAGCCGGTCCTGCGCCTCATGGAGCGGGTCGGCCCCTCGGACGCCAACGCCCTGATCACCGGCGAGCATGGCACCGGGAAAGAAGTCGTCGCCCGCTGGCTGCACGCCGCCTCGGCGCGCGCCGGCCGCACCCTCGTCACCGTCAACCTCGGCGGCCTTGCCGAAGGGGTGTTCGAGAGCGAGCTGTTCGGCCACAATAAGGGCGCCTTCACCGACGCCAAGACCGACCGCGTCGGCCGCTTCGAGGTCGCCGACGGAGGCACCCTGTTCCTCGACGAGATCGCCAACCTCACCCTGTCGCAGCAGGCGAAACTGCTGCGCGTGTTGCAGACGGGGGAATTGGAGCGTGTCGGATCGTCGAAGACCCGCAAAGTAGACGTCCGGGTGCTCTCGGCGACCAATGCCGATATCGGCGCTGAAGTCACTGCCGGAAGGTTTCGCGAGGACCTGCTGTTCCGGATCAACACGATCGAGATCCGACTGCCGCCGCTGCGCGAGCGGCGCGACGACATCCCGCTCCTCGCCGCGCACTTCCTCAAGGAATACGCCACCCGCTATCGCAAGGCGTTGACCAAGTTCCATGCCGACGCGATGCGGGCGCTGCTCGGCTACGGCTGGCCCGGCAACGTGCGCGAGCTGGCGCACGCCGTCGAGCGCGCCGTGCTGCTCGCCGAAGGCGACACGGTGCGCACCGTCGACCTCAACCTGCGCCCGCCCGGTGAGGCCCCGGGGCGGCTCGAGGACATGAGCCTCGAAGAGGTGGAGCGCGTCCTGATCCAGAAAGCGCTCGCCCGTGCAGGCGGCAACGTCAGCACCGCGGCCAAGGCGCTCGGGCTCTCGCGCAGCGCCCTCTACCGGCGCCTCGAGCGCCATAGTCTCTGAAAAAGAAGCGGCCGCGCTCGCACGAGTCGCAGGTCACCCGGCTCGCCCTGCTGGGCGGGCTGCCGGCCGTCCTGCTCGCGCTGTGGCTGCTCTTCTCCGGCGATTCGAGCGACCGCGTTCGCTGGACGTTCGGCGTCCTCATCGTGGTGTGCTGGTTGCTGTTCGCGCTCGCCCTACGCGAGCGCGTCGTGCGGCCGCTGCAGACGCTCTCCAACATGCTCGCCGCGCTGCGCGAGCAGGACTATTCGTTGCGCGCCCGCCGCCCCAACACCGAGGACGCGCTCGGGCTCGTGATGCTCGAGCTCAACATCCTCACCGACGAGCTGAAAGAGCGCCGTCTCGGCGCCCTCGAAGCGACCGCGCTGTTGCAGCGCGTCATGGGCGAGATCGACGTCGCGGTGTTCGCCTTCGACGAGGACGCGGCGCTGCGCCTCGTCAACGCCAGTGGGGAGCGGCTCCTGGGCCAAACGCCCGAGCGGCTGCTGGGACGGACCGCAACCGAATTGGGTCTCGGCGAGTGCCTCAAAGGCGATGCCCCGCGCGTCATCAACCTCGCTTTTCCCACGTCGAGCGGCCGCTGGGAGGTGCGACGCGGCGCGTTCCGCCAGGGCGGCCGGCCGCACCAGTTCGTCGTGCTCGCCGACGTGAGTCGAGCGCTGCGCGAAGAGGAGCGCCGCGCGTGGCAGCGCCTCATCCGGGTGCTCGGCCACGAGATCAACAATTCGCTGACGCCGATCAAGTCGGTCGCGCAGCAGCTGCAGCAGCTCGTCTCGGGGAACGGCTCGAGCGAGCTGTCGCGCGAAGACCTGGACAAGGGCCTCGAGCTGATCGCCAAGCGCTCGGAGTCGCTGACGCGGTTTCTGTCGTCGTATGCGCGCCTCGCACGGCTGCCGCCTCCCAAGATCGGCAAGGTCGACGTCCCCACCTGGGTGCAGCGCGTGGCCCGGCTCGAGACGCGCATCCCCGTGGCGGTGACTCCTGGCCCAGCGGCGACGCTCCGCGCCGACGGCGACCAGCTCGATCAGCTGCTGATCAATCTGATTACCAATGCCGCCGATGCAGCCCTGACGACAGGCGGCGGCGTCCGCGTGCGCTGGGGACCGGCGGCTGGCTCACAGGAATTCGAGGTCGTTGTAGAGGACGACGGCCCCGGGCTCCCCGAGACGTCGAACCTCTTCGTTCCCTTCTTTACGACGAAGCCGAAAGGATCGGGGATCGGGCTGGTGTTGTCGCGGCAGATCGCCGAAGCGCATGGTGGTCGGCTGACGGTTGCGAATCGCACGGACGGCGAGCAAGGCTGCGTCGCTCGACTGCAGCTTCCCTCTGGATAAAGTGGTCAGTGGCCAGTGGTCGGTGTTTTCACTGGCCACGGACCACCGACCACCGGCCACGTCTTACTCCTGCTCCGCTCCCCGATGCTTCGGTGACCGCCGATACGCCTTCTTGGACTTGTGCACCTTATGCGACGGGACCTTGAGCCGCCGCTTCACGGGGGCGTTGGGGTTGGGCACCCGAACCGTCATCTTGTCCTTCTTGGTGCGGCTCATCCCGCAATCCGCTTACGGATTTGCTTCGCGTGGTGGCGCGCGTGGCGCACATGGAAATCCATCCACTCCGGGAGCGTGAGGTCTCCCATGCGCGGGTGTTTCACGAACAGGTCGCGGGAGCGCGCCGGCAGCAGGAGCTTCGCGATGTCCTGAATCCGCTCGCAACCTGTGCGAAAGTGCTCTTCCGCAACCTGGCGCTCGATTTTCTCGGGGGGGATCGATCGCTCCGGTGCCCGCAGGAACGGCGGGAAGAACCCCAGGTCCATGATGCAGACGCGCGCCAGCCGCTCGCGCAGCTTCAACGGGCGCCGCACCATCGGGTCGCGGGCGCGGCGATCCTCGAATCCCGCCGCGCTCCATTGCAGCCCCAGCGCCAAGTGCTCGACGATCTGCGCGGAGCACCAGTGTCCTTCCGGCGCCCTGTACCAATCGACCTCGGGGTGATCCTTGAGCGAGCCCAACACGATGTCGGGCAGATCGGAGAATTTCGACATAATGAGATTGTCCTCGCCGACTCGCGAGTTATACTCGCGGCTCGGCTATCTGTCACTGAGAGTGACCCTGATACCGGGAGTGTCGCCATCGGCGACAGGCAGCCGAGTCGCGGCTGTCAGCCTCGATAGACGATGCGCCGAACTCACACTCGGTCTTCCATAAACAGCCGCCGCACCCGGTCCCCATCGGCGATGAACTGGTCCAACTCATCCGGCACCGGCAACCGCCCGGTGCGCCACCACAGCAGCCGATTCCCCGCCCCCGCGAGGTGATGGCGCTCGGTCCGCCCGTCGGGTCGAACGGCGCTGAGATACGCTCGCCGCGCCGGTGTGAACAGCGCCCGCACGCCCGCCTCGTCGTCGCCCTGCAGCTCGTACCCGCGTGAAAACTCCTCGTCTCCCTCGAAATCGAAATCCTGCTTGCCGAAACGCTGCGCCAGGCGATTCCAGAAGCCCTCTGGCACACAGGAGAAACGTGGCAGGGTCAGCTCCGGCATTTCCCACAACATCATGGCCAGGGGGTGGCGGTGGCTGCTGTTTCCTCCACCCGTGACGTAGACGTACTCGAACGCCGTGAACGGCTTGCCGCCGACCTGGCCGGTGATCGTGCAACCCCAGCTGCGGCCGTGGCCGCGCCGGAAGATCGGAAATTCCTCGGCCAGGGCCTGCTCGGCGCCGCGCCGTTTGGGCTCGAACTGGTAGCCGCGCTGCTCGCTGTACTGCTGCAGCGCTTCGCGGCGGCGCCGGTTGGCGACCACGGCGGCCCCGATGATCCCTACGGGGACGGCGACCAGCGCGACGATGGCAACGGGGGGAATCACGCGCCGCCTCCGTCTTCAAGGAACTGCTGCCGCACCCTGTCGCCGTCGGCGATGAACTGATCCAGCTCCTGCGCCGGTGGGAGGCGGCCTTCGCGCCACCACAGGAGCCGAGTCCCCGCTCCCGCGAGGTGCTGCGGTCGAAAGATCCCACCCTTGCCGGCCGCGACGAGAAACGCACGTCGTGCCGGCGTGAAGAGCGCTCGAACCGCCGTTGGGTTGTCACCGCGGAGCTCGTACGCCTGGGAGAACTCGTCATCCTCGGCGAAGTCGAGGTCCTGCCTCCCGAACCGGTGGGCCAGGCGATCGAGGAAATCTTCGGGACCGAGCACGAACCGGGGCAAGTTCAAGCCCGGCGTCTCCCACAGCATCATGCCGAAACGGTGCCGTCGGCGGCTTCTCCCTCCGCCCGTGAAGTAGGTGTATTCGAATGCCGTGAAGGGCTGCCCGTTCACGGCCCCGGTGACCGAGTATTTCCAAGCCTTGCCGCCCCCCTGGTCGAAGATCGGGAATGCTTCCGCCAGCTCTGCCCCCGGGTATGGCCGGTCCGGGTCAAAGTAGTAGCCGCGCTCGGCACAGAACCGTTGCATTGCTTCGCAGCGCCATCGGTCGTTCAGGGCGGCGAGCGCGTAGAACGCCACCACAGCAGTGGCACCCGCCACAAAAAGCAGAATCGGATCCATCACACGCTCGGGCGAAAAACCGATAATTTGTGTGCGACCGTCATGCCCGGATTCTAGAGGTGAACTACCTGCGTCGCCACCCGCTCGCCCTCACCGTCACGATTCTGGTGCTCGCCGGTGCGTTCGCCCCGCTTCCCGCCGTCGTCGACGCCGTCACCGGCGCCCCCGCCGGCGACGCGGAGCTGTCGCGTCCGCTGCTGTACCTCGTGGTGGCGCCGCTCTCGGACCTGCTCGACGCGGTGACGTTTCTCAGCATGTCGCGAGCGATCTGGTTCCTCGTCTCGTGGGTCGTCGTGCTGGGCGGGCTCGGGTTGCTGCTCCCGGGCTCCCGCGGCCGTCGCATGCTCCGCACCGTGCTGGGCGTTCTCGTCCCGTTCGTCGTCGCCGCCGCGGCGGTGCTGCTGCCGCGGCCCGTTCCCGCGCTCACGACCTCCGAGCTGCCCGAGGGCGGGTTGCGCATCGTCGACTATCACTCGCACACCGAGCGCTCGCACGACGGCCGCAAGGGCTGGACGCTCGAGCGTCTCGCGGAATGGCACGCCGAGCAGGGATTCCAGGCGGCGTATGTCACCGACCACAACACGCCGTTCATCGGGTCGAACGACGACGGGCCGATCCCCCTGCTCCCCGGCGTCGAGTGGAGCGTGTACCAGCAGCACGTCGTAGGGCTGGGGACGATGACGCAGCTCGACCTCGCGCCTTATTCTCACGACACGCCGGGTATGGTCGGACTGTTCACGGCGATGCACGACCAGGGTGCGCTCGCCGTCGCATCGCTTCCCGAGTATCGCGATCACCACTGGGCCGATGTCGACGCATTCGTCGACGGTGGCGTCGACGGATTCGAGATCGTCAATTGCGCTCCCAAAGCGCTCGCCTTTTCAAGCGCCCAACGGCAGGCGGTCATCGCCCTGGCCCGGCGACACGACTTGCTGGTGACCGGGGCCAGCGACAACCACGGTTGGGGAAAGGTCACCTGCGTCTGGAACCTGACGCATGAGGGGGCCCACGGGTTTTCCGGGAGTCATGTCCTCGCGCGGCCGATCGCCCTGTTGCAGGGCGACCGGGCGGCGTCCACGGCCGCGGTGTCGCAGCTGTGGCTGATGTTCCGGTCGATGTCGTGGCCGGAGCGGATGAGCTGGCTGACGTGGACGGCCCTGATCTGGATCTACCGCGCGATCCCGCGGCGCAAGGGACAGGCGGGGGGGCTCGGGATCCTGGCGCGCTCGCTGGGGAGGCGGCAGGTCAGCGCATAGGCTTCAGTCGCTGTATCGTGCTGCCGACACCGTTGGACAGGAGCAAGTCGAGATCCGCACCGCGCGTCTCCACCTCCACCCTGCCGCCTCGCCCGATCGACAGCACCTGACCGCTCACCGGATCCCGCACCATCACGACCGGCGCCGCCACAGTGTCCCACGTGATCGTCGCCCGGTTCCCCTGCCACGACTGCACCGGGCTCAGCGGCGCGGCCGGCAAGGTCATCGCCCGGATGAACTGCTGACCGCGGCCGACGAGACGCAGCGACGCGAGCCGGCTCTGCACCACGTCGGACAACGGCAGCGCGAGCGCGAATGTGCTGGCGTCGCCATTGCGGAGATCAGCAACGACAGTCGGCTCGAACGCCTGTGTGAAGAGTACCGTCCCGTCCCTATCGAGTCCCTGCACCTGATATGACCCTGCTCCACCCGGCGCCACCGGCTGTGCCGTCAGAACGAACGACGGCTCGAGATACGGCACGCCGTTCACGATCGATCCCCAGACGAGGATCGACCGCTGCGCCGGTAACGCCTGTGCCATCAGGTTGCTGGTCGCGATGTAGTTGAGGATTCCGTTGTAGGTGTAATCGCTGATCCAGTTGTCGTCGCAATACCCCATGATGTCGTGAATCGTCGGCGCATAGAGCAGCGCCGGAGACGAGAACACGTCGCT
>DATFSB010000061.1:0-4936 GCA_035262825.1 Gemmatimonadales bacterium
ATCTCGGAGGACGCGAAACAGACCCTCCAGGCCGCGATTCCGCTCGGCCGACTCGGAACCGGCCACGATGTGGCCGCCGCCGTGCTCTTTCTCGCCTCCGATCTGGCAAGCTACATTACGGGCCAGGTGATCGTGGTCGACGGCGGCATGGTGATGTGACCTCCAACCTTCTGACGGGGCGCAACATGGCAATGGACATGAAGCAGCTCGAGGAAAAGGTGAAGGACATCATCGTCGAGGAGCTCGGGGTCGAGCGCGACAAGCTCAAACCCGAAGCGAGCTTCATGGAAGACCTCGGCGCGGACAGCCTCGACACCGTCGAGCTGGTGATGGCGTTCGAAAAGGAATTCGATATCGACATCCCCGACGAGGAAGCGGAGAAGCTCCGCACCGTGGGGGACGCGATGAAATACCTGCACGACAAGATGGGGAAGTGAGGGCGGAAAACGCGTGAAGCGCCGTGTCGCAGTCACGGGCCTCGGGCTCGTGACACCGCTGGGCAACACCGTCGCGACGACGTGGGAGGCGATGCTCGCCGGGCGCTCGGGCGCCGGGCCGATCACGCGCTTCGACCCCACGGCGTTGGCGGTGAAGTTCGCGTGTGAAGTGAAGGGGTTCGAGGCCGGGCTCTATCTCGATAAGAAGGAGGCCCGGCGGTTCGATCTGTTCACCCAGTTCGCCATGGGCGCCGCCGTCCAGGCGATGAAGGATTCCTGCCTCGAACAGGGGTGGAGCAACGTGGACCCGCACCGCGTCGGCGTGATCGTCGGCTCGGGGACGGGCGGCCTCGCCACCTTCGAAGACAACATGCGGGCCTACATCGAGAAGGGACCGAGCCGCGTGTCGCCCTTCTTCGTCCCGATGTTCATGGCCAACGTCGCGGCCGCCGCCGTGTCGATGCGCTACGGCGCCAAGGGTCCCAACTACTGCACCGTCTCCGCCTGCGCCTCGTCGGCGCACGGGCTGGGCGACGCGTTCCGTCTGATCCAGCACGGCGAAGCCGACGTGATGATCGCGGGCGGCTCCGAGGCCGCTATTACCCCGGTGGCGATCGCCTCGTTCGCCAACATGAAGGCGTTGTCCGAGCGCAACGACGATCCCCAGACCGCGAGCCGGCCGTTCGACAAGGACCGTGACGGATTCGTGATGGGCGACGGCTCGGCGATGGTCATCCTCGAGGAGTGGGAGCACGCCAAGAAGCGCGGCGCGAAGATCTACGCCGAGATGGTGGGCTACGGCATGACCGCCGACGCCTATCACATCACCGCCCCCGCCCCGGACGGCGACGGCGCGCAGCACGCGATGCGCCTCGCCATGGAAGACGGCGGCATCCGCACCGAGCAGGTCGGCTACATCAACGCCCACGGAACGTCCACGCCGCACGGCGATGGCGCCGAGACCGCCGCGGTGAAGACGGTGTTCGGACCGCAGGCCAAGAAGCTGATTTTCGGATCGACGAAGTCGATGACGGGACACCTGCTCGGCGCCGCGGGCGCGCTCGAGTTCGCCGTCTGCACCCTGGTACTGCACCACGGCGTCATCCCACCGACGATCAACCAGTTCACTCCCGATCCGGCCTGCGACCTCGACTCGGCACCGAACCACTCGGTGAAGCGAGAAGTGGAGGTCGCACTGTCGAATTCGTTTGGGTTCGGGGGGCATAACGTGACACTGGCTGTACGACGCGTGTGAGAGAGGCGCTATCAGCTGTCAGCTATCAGTCGTCAGCCAAGACCACCCGGATCCATTCGGTTCACCCCGGGCTTGCGCCCGGGGTTAGTTGAAGCTCCGCTTTATGACATCTGATAGCATCACTCGCTCAGGTGTAACCAACCCCGGGCGCGAGCCCGGGGTGGTACGAGCTAGTGCCATGGACCCCGATCTGAAGTCGATCGCTCAGAAAGTGGAGCGGGGGGAGCGACTCACCCGCGACGACGGACTCACCCTTTTCAACTCATCGGACCTGCTGACGATCGGCCGGCTGGCGAATCTCGCCAACCGGCGCAGGAACGGCGAGCGCGTCTTCTTCGCCGCCAATCAGCACCTCAATCCGACCAACGTCTGCATCCTGCGCAACACCTGCGTCTTCTGCTCGTTCGCCCGGATGCCGCAGGAAGACGGCGCCTACACCCGCGGCCTCGAGGACGTGTTCGCCGAGGCCGATGCGGCGCGCGACAACCCGACGCGGGAGTTTCATATCGTCGGTGGCCTGCATCCCAAGCTGTCGCTCGACTACTACCTCGAGATGTTCCGCGGGCTGAAGGCGCGCCATCCCGACGTCCAGATCAAGGCGCTGACCGCGGTCGAAGTGGCGCACCTCGCGCGCATCGAGCAGACGTCGACGCGCGCCGTGCTGCAGGCGATGAAAGACGCCGGCGTCACGAGCCTTCCGGGCGGCGGCGCCGAGGTCTTCAGCCCCGCGGCGCGCGCCACCATCGCCGACAAGAAGCTTACGGGCGACGAGTGGCTCGCCGTGCACCGCGAAGCACACCAGCTCGGCATCCCCTCGAATTGCACCATGCTGTACGGGCACGTGGAGACAATGGCCGACCGCGTCGACCACCTGCTGGCATTGCGCGCCCTGCAGGACGAGACCGGCGGCTTCCTCACCTACATTCCGCTCGCTTACCACCCCGACCACAACGAGCTGGGCGAGGCACTGGGCCGTACCGGCACCGCCACGACCGGCTTCGACGATCTTAAGAACATCGCCGTAGGTCGGCTGCTGCTCGACAACATCCCGCACGTGAAGACGCACTGGCCGATGGTGACGCCGTTCATTTCCCAGGTGGCGCTCGGCTTCGGCTGCGACGACCTCGAGGGGACGGTGGTGTTCGAGCGCGTCTATCACGAGGCAGGGGCGGGCACGCCGATGTGGCTGTCGTACGACGAGATCGTGGGACTGATCCGCGCGGCGGGGAAGACGCCGGTGGAGCGCGACTCGCTCTACCAGCCGGTGCGGACGTTCGAGGATTGGGTGCCGGGGCAGCGCGCCGTTCCGAGAGAGGGGCCCGAGGGGCCGACGTTCCACATCGAGCATCGGGGCACGGCCAAAGGGAAGGGGAAGAGGCAACTGCCGGTTGTGGCGGGGGTCGTGGAGGGGTTGGAGTGAAAAAGACCCAGACCAGGTTCCCTGCTTGGAAATCCCCGGGCTTACGCCCGGGGTCAGGAGAAGCACATCGGTGCGATCCTGGCGCCTCACCTGACCCCGGGCGTCAGCCCGGGGTTATCGGGCTTGGAAGCTTTGCATGAGGCTAGGGCGCATCTCCTACATCAACTGCTACCCGGTCTACGGCGCCATCGACCGGGGGATCGAGCGTGTGGCGGCGGAGATCGTGACGGGCACGCCGGCGGAGCTGAACGACCTGCTCGTCGCCGGTGAGCTCGACGTCTCCGTGATCAGCGCCGTGGAGTACGCGCGGCATTCGAAGGACCTGGTGTTGCTTCCGGATCTCGCCATTTCCTGTGATGGTCCGGTACGCAGCGTCTTGCTCCTCAGCAAGAGGGCGGTTGGTCAGTTGGGCGAACGGACGGTCCTGCTCACGGCCTCATCCCGAACCTCGGTCGCGCTGGTGGAGCTGCTCTGTCGAGAGGTCTGGAAGATCGAGCCGCACTTCGCCGAGGTGCGGGCCGAAGCGAGTGATCTCGACCACCTGGCGGAGCTGCCGCACGATGCCGTGCTCGTGATCGGCGACCCCGCGCTGATCCTTTCGGCGCGGCACGTCTATACCCATTGTGTCGATCTCGGCCTGGCCTGGAAACAGCTCACGGGTCTGCCGTTTGTGTTCGCGGTGTGGGCCGCACGACGCTCGGCTGACGCCGACGCGGTGGGCCGGGGTCACGAGGCACTACTCGCCTCCCGCGACTGGGGCCTCGCCCATCTCGACGAGCTGGCGGCAACGGCCTCCACGGCAACGGGCGTGTCGGTGAACGAATGCCGCGACTATTTCGCCGGGCTCGACTATGCCTTCACCGATCGGCATCTCGCCGGGCTGACCGAATTCTTCCGCCGCCTGGCAGGACATGGGATCGCCCCGGCGGGCTCCTTGCAATTCCTGCAGGTGGCCTGATGGTCGACCGCGCGAGCCCTCAATTCCGCGAAGCGCTCGAGCTGTACGAGCGCGCGCCGCTGCTCGAGCTGGGGCAGCTCGCCGACGCGACGCGCTGGCGGCTGCACCCCTCGCCGCAAGTCAGCTACATCATCGATCGCAACATCAACTACACCAACGTCTGCGTCGCCGACTGCAAGTTCTGCGCGTTCTACCGCCGGCCCAAGCACAGCGACGGGTACGTGTTGAGCTTCGAGGAGATTGGCCGCAAGATCGAGGAGCTGAAGGCGCTCGGCGGCATTCAGATCCTGATGCAGGGGGGACACAACCCCTACATCCCGTTCGAGTGGTACCTCGACCTGCTGCGCTACATCAAGCGGCACCATCCGATCCACATCCACGCGTTTTCGCCGTCGGAGGTCGATTTCTTCGCCGGCCGCTTCGGGATGACGATCGAAGAGGTGCTGAAGCAGCTGATGGCGGCGGGGCTCGATTCGATCCCGGGCGGCGGCGGCGAGATCCTGGTGCAGGAGATCCGCGACCGCGTCGCCAAGAAAAAGGCCGGCGCCGATCGCTGGCTCGAAGTGATGGAAGTGGCGCACGGGTTGGGGCTCAAGACCAGCGTCACGATGATGTACGGCCTGGGCGAGACGCTCGCCGACCGGATCGAGCATCTGTTCCGGGTGCGCGAGGTGCAGGAACGCACCCGGGGCTTCACCGCGTTCATTTGCTGGCCGTTGCAGCCCGAGCACACCGAGCTCGAGTATCTCGGGAAGTCCGATGCGGTCGCCTATCTGCGCGCTCAGGCGATCGCGCGCATCGTGCTCGACAACCTGCCAAACATCCAGGCGAGCTGGGTGACGATGGGACCGAAGATCGGCCAGGTG
>DATFSB010000062.1:0-20567 GCA_035262825.1 Gemmatimonadales bacterium
ACCAAGAAGGACGAAGAGCCTCGCCTCGGGGACCACGGTGAGAGCAACTGCGTGCCGTTCTACGGAGTCGACGTCGACTCCCTGCAACCCGGTACCGCCGCGGTGATCGACGGCACGGCGCTCGGCTATCCCGTGGCCGGCCTCAGGGACATCCCCGCAGGGGACTACTACGTGCAGGCGCTGGTCAGCGTCTATGTCGACTTCCATCGCGCCGACGGGCACGTCCTGTGGATGCACGACGACCAATGGGAAGGGCAGCAGTTCAACATCTCCCCGGGCAACCTCGTGAGCGATGTGCAGAAGGTCCACCTCGATCCCCAGGCCGGATACACGATTCGCCTGGCGCTGGCGCGCGAGTTGCCGAAGGTGCAGGTCCCGCCCGACACGAAGTACGTGAAGCGCATCAAATTCCAGAGCAAGCTGCTGTCGGCGTGGTGGGGCCGGCCGATCTACCTCGGCGCCACGGTGCTGCTGCCCCGCGACTACGACAGCGAACCGACGAAGCGCTATCCGACCGTCTACGAGCAGGGCCACTTCTCGCTCAACGCGCCGTTCGGCTTCACCACCGACCCGAGCACCGAGACGCCATCGCAGCGCGCCGCCCGCCAGCTGCGCACGATGCGCGAGCCCGGGGCGGAGTTCGGCCGCTCGTGGCTGACGCCCGGCTTCCCGGGGATGATCGCCGTCACATTCCAGCACCCCACACCGTACTTCGACGATTCCTACGCCGTGAACTCGGTGAACAACGGTCCCTACGGCGATGCCATCCTGCTCGAGCTGATTCCTTATCTCGAGCGGCATTTCCGCATGATCGCGGAGCCGTGGGCACGATTCCTCACCGGCGGCTCGACGGGCGGCTGGGAAGCGCTGGCGCTGCAGCTGTACCATCCCGACTTCTTCGCCGGCACGTGGGTGCTGTATCCCGACCCGATTGATTTCCGGAGCTACGAGCTGGTCAACCTCTACAGCGACACCAACGCCTTCGTCTATCCGGTGGCGGAGTGGATGCAGTCCGAGGTCCCGGCGGAAGTCGAAGTCACGGGCCAGCCACGGATCACGGTGCGGCAGGAAAGCCAGTTCGAGGCGGTGCTCGGCAGCCACGCCCGCTCCGGCGAGCAGTTCGCCATCTGGGAGGCGACCTACGGCCCGGTCGGGAAAGACGGCTATACGGCGGAGCTGTGGGATCTGCGCACCGGGCACGTCAATCGCGAAGTGGCGGACTACTTCAAGTCACACGATTACGATCTGCGCGACTATCTCGAGCGCAACTGGGCGAAGCTCGGTCCCAGACTGCACGGCAAGCTGCACTTCTTCGTCGGCGATTACGACACCTTCTATCTGAACCTGGCGGTCTATCGGATGGAAGAGTTCTTGAAGCGCGCCTCGCCTCCCGCCGACGCCGAGTTCGTCTACGGACGGCCCATGAAACCGCACGGCTGGCAGCCGTGGACGAACGCCCGGTTGATCAGGATCATGGCGGCCCAGGCCGCACAACATCGCTCTCCTTGACCGCGGCTTGACCGCCGCCACGGAGATTCCCCTCCCAACCTGAACAGGGGATCTCCGTGGGCGCGAAGCGGTTGTGGATCGTGGGACTGGTGATCGCTCAGGGATGCTCGCGCTGGGTCCCGGCGCAGCTTACACCAGAGCCCGGAAGTCCGGACAAGGTGCGTGTGACCCTCGTCGACAGCTCGCAGGTCTTCGTGCGGTATCCGTTTCTCACTGCCGACAGCCTGCTGTGGCTGAGCAACCAGAGACCCGACGGAAGCCGTATCGCTCCGGGGGATTCGCTCTTTCGAGCAGGCATCCCCCGGAGTCAGATTGCTGCCATCCAGGTACAGGACAACAACTCCCCGAGTAGTGCGGTGCTCGGAGTTGCTGGCCTCGGCGTGGTGGCCGCTCTCATTGTTGTGACCGTCAAGTACTTCGAAGGGTGGGAGAAAAACGGGGGGTGGTGATAGCCTGGAATAGCCGCCTGCGCTGCCCAGACCAACCACCACCCTTCACTGTGAATCCAGCGGGCGGTCCCCGACCTACGGGACTGGACTCCGCGACTGTGGACCCAGCTCGATTTTCCCGAGGCGCTGCGTCCCCGAGAGCGCTAGCCACACGATCTTGCGCGTCGAGTCGACCGACATGTTGCGCACGATCGCTCCCGGCGTTGGTATTGAGACCACTTGCGCTTTCTCTGTCGCGGGATCGAAGGCGACGATCGCCCCCTTCCCCGATTCGCAGTAATAGACCTTGCCATCGGTGCCGAGCGCGATGCCATAGGGTCCACTGCCCGGGCCGCCGGGACTCGCAAACTCGCGCACCTGGCCGGTAGCGGGATCGAGCCGTCCCAGGAAGCCCCTCGCGTAGTCTGTGTACCAGACGATCCCCTTGGAATCGACCTGCAGGCGGCGCGGTCGAGCCCCGGGATTGGGTAATGGGAACTCCTTCAGCTCCCCGTTCGACGCGTCGACGTGTCCGATCTTGTTGGTTCCCAGCTCCGCGATGAAGAGCGACCCGTCGGGAGCGACGACGAATCCATACGGCAGCGAGTGACCGGTGGGCATGTGAAAGACGTCGACCGCTCCCGTCGCGGGATCGAGCCGGGCGTAGAGGTTTGCGCCCTGTACCGTGAACCACAGCTTGCCGGCGTGAAACAGCGGCGTATGCGGATCGCGGACCTCGGCGGGCAGCGGGTACTCCTTGATCGTCCCCGTCGCCGGATCGAGGCGGCCGATGTTGCTTTTCGCCTGCCCCGTGTACCACACCCCTCCGTCGGGCGCGACGACGACGCCGTGCGGTCCTGAGCCGGGCGTCGGCGTGGGGTAGTCGGTCACTTTTCCGCTGGCCGGGTCGAGATGACCGATGTAGCTGTTGCGCTGATCGGTGTACCAAACCGAACCGTCTTTGGCGACTGCCGGGTCATGCGGAAACGCGCCCGCCCTGGGCAACGGATACTCGACGATGGTGGGCGTCTGCAGCAGGAACAGCGTCACGAGTGTGATCATGGCCACATCTCCAGGCAGGTTGCTCTTCATCACTCCCTAACACGACTCTGCAACTATTCGCCGCGGCCCGCGTTCTTATTACAGTATGACAGCCGCACCGAAACGGTCCATCGCTGCGCCGCCACGGATGACGTGGCGCCGCCGAACGATGCCCCTGAATTTGCAGCTTTTCGCCTCCGACCGGAAACCCGACGCCAGGGGGTTTACGCGCGGCGGCCTGATTTCGCTCGTCGTCCACTCCGCGGTCATCGGCGGCGCGATCTTCGCCACCATCTCGGCCCGTCAAAGCTCCGATGGAACCAAAGTCGACACGGCGCTGGTTTTCGTACAACCGCAGGAGCCGGAGCATGCAACACCGCCGCCTCCCGACCTCCAGATCCCCCTC
Source organism: Gemmatimonadales bacterium (assembly GCA_035262825.1). Classification (GTDB taxonomy): domain Bacteria; phylum Gemmatimonadota; class Gemmatimonadetes; order Gemmatimonadales; family GWC2-71-9; genus DASTHG01. Next base: position 3,385 of record DATFSB010000062.1, read on the forward strand.
AAGGGCTTCCAAACGGTGGTGGTGCCGGCGACCATTCCGACCGAGATCCCGCCGGTGAATCTCCAGGAGCATTTCGATCCCAAAGACTTCTCGGGGGTCGGGGTCGAGGGCGGCACGGCTACCGGGCTGACGGCGCCCTCCGGGAACGCGGTCTATTCGACCGCAGAGGTCGATCAAGCACCGGCCCTTCTGTCCGCGCCACCCCTCGATCGTGACTACCCCACGCTGTTGCGGCAAGCCGGTATCACGGGCCGCGTGGTGATCGAAGCAGTGATCGACACGACCGGGAAGGCGGAGCTTTCCTCGATTCAGGTGATACAGACCGCACATCCGGGCTTCAACGACGCAGCCAGGCGCTGGATGTCACGGGCGCTGTTCCGGCCGGCCCGCAAGGGCGGCCAGGCCGTGCGCGTGCTCGTGCGGCAGGCCATCGATTACTCCCTGACGAGCTGATACCCCCATACAACGCTCTGACGGGTACACGCATCCAATCCCTGGACTTCCTCGGGGGATCGGTATGCGCTTCGCCCGTCACTGCCTCTCGCTGCTCCTCCTCGGCGCAGCACCACTCTCCGCCCAAACCCTGATCACGAACGGCCAATGGCTCCTCGAGCGGGGCGAATCCCGTAGCTTCGTGCGTCTGACCCTGCGCTACGGCGTTCGCCCGGACTACAACGACTGGACGACCGACAACGTCCCGCTCCGCCAGTTCGAGGGCCTGCCCGATAGCGCCTGGCAGGGAGGCGGCGTGGTGCACTTCCGCATCGTGCGCGATGCCGGGACGTTGAACTGCGAGGGGTGGTTTTCCGGCGGGAAGGGATCGGGCCACTTCGAATACATGCCGAGCAGCCAGTTCGTGAGCGAGTTGGCGCGTCACGGCATCGGCGCACCGACCGCGAAACAGCAGCTGCAGATGACGATGGCGAACCTCGGGCTCGACCTCGTGGTGGAGCTGGAGCGGGAAGGGTACGAACGCCCCTCGGTCGACGACCTCGCGCGCATGGCCACGCACGGTGTCGATCGCGAATACGTCCTGTCGCTCGACAGCGCGCACTACCGCCTCGGCAGCCCCGGGGCGTTGGTTCGTACGCGCGACCATGGCGTCGACCGTGACTTTATCGCAGAGCTCGACGCGGCCGGATACAAGAACCTCGACGTCGAGGAGCTGGTGCGGGTACGCGATCATGGCGTCGACGGCGACTTCATCGAGGAGCTGCGGGACGCCGGCTACAAGCCCTCGGACATCGAAGAGCTGGTCGCGACGCGCGATCACGGAGTGGACGCCCGTTACGCGAAGGAGCTCGGCGACGTGGGTCTGCGCAACCTGTCGCTCTCACAGCTGCGCCGGGCGCGCGACCACGGGCTCAACGCGGCGTTCGTACGCCGCGCCGCCTCACATGGCTACACCTCGCTGTCGCTCGACGAGCTGATCCGGCTGCGCGACCGCGGCCTCGACTAAGGACCCTCGCGCAGCACACGGCCGAGATACGCGACGGTGGCGGAGTCCGCGGTGAGCCACGAGCGGTGGCGCAAGAACGCGTGGATCTCATCGGGGAGCACGAGCTCCTCGTAGTGGACTCGGGCGGCGTCGAGGCGGCGCGCCAGGTCGACGGTTTGATGAAACCGCACGTTGCGATCGTCGTCGCCGTGGATCAGCAGCACGGGCGATTTCCAGGTCCGGATCGACGCCACCGGTGACGACCTCCAGGCAACGACCCGGGCGCTGTCCCAGTCGCCGCGCTCGTATCGCCCTGGCCCGTCGCCCCAGTAACTGGTCCAGTCGTGCACGCCATGCAGGTCGACGCCAGTCGCAAAGACGTTGGAGTTCCGCGCCAGCGCCATGGCCGTGAGGAATCCGCCGTAGGATCCGCCCCAGATCCCGACGCGAGCGCCATCCACCTCCGGGAGAGCCGCCAGGTACCGTCCGCCGGCGAGAACGTCCTGGTATTCGGCGGCCCCCGCCGGTCCGGCGTGCTCGGGATGGTGAAAGTCGTGGCCGTAGCCGATCCCCAGACGGTAATTCACGCTCAGCACGACGAACCCGCGGCTCGCGAGATACTGATTCACGGCATACGCGTTCGAGTAGTAGCCCATATAGTGCCAGCCGAGCAGCATCTGGCGCGGTGGACCGCCGTGCACGAACACGACGGCGGCGTGTTTCCCGGACATCGCGGTGCGCTCGAACAGCGTCCCGTGAACCAGCGTCCCGTCGGGAGCGCGAAACGAGACCGCTCGAGGCACGACGAGTGCGCTCGGGAAGTCCGCCGGCACCTGATCCTGCCCCAGCAGCTGCGGTTGCCCGCCGGCGACCGGGACGGTCGCGGGAATCGGCGGCCGCTTCGCGTCCGCGGAAATGAGCCCGATCGTGGCGCCGTCGCCCGTGATGACCGGGGTCCACTCCAGGCCTTCACCCGACGTGACGGCCAGCGGTTGCGCCCGATCGACCGGGACACGGAAGAGATGGCGGCGTTCGCCGTCGTTGACGGCCGCACCGGTATTGGCACTGTAGACGAGGAAGCGGTGATCGGGAGCGATGGCGACGTGCTCGACCATGAACCCGCCCGGTGTGAGCAGCAGCGGTGCACCGCCCGCCACCGGTACCGAATAGAGGTGCGGCCAGCCGTCGAGATCGGCGAGGAAGACAAGGCGGTCGTCAGCGCCCCAGTTGAGATTCGCCTCACCCGCGGTTTCGGGATACGAGCCGTGCAGCGTCCTGGGACTCGTCCAGACCTGTGTCCCCGCACCGGTCGCGGCATCCGCAACCCAGATCGACCACGGGGTCAGCACATTGCGGAGCATCGGATCAGGAGATCCACCCTCTCCCGGCACACGAATGAACGCGATCTGCCTCCCGTCGGGCGACCAGCGCGGGAAAAAGTCCCGGCTCGTGGATGGGGCGAGATAGCGGATCGGCTCGGTGTCGGAGTGGAATACGCCGATGAAGCTGTGGTCGCCGCGGTCGGAGACGAACGCCAGCGCCGACCCGTCCGGTGACCAGACGGGCGACCCACTCTTGCCTCTCGCAAAGAAGAGCTGCGCCGCCGGACGGCTGCTGAAGAACGACACCGTCCACACCTGATCGTCCTTCACGAATGCGATGCGGTCATTGCGCGGCGAGACGGCCGGCGCGTCGCCCTCGGCGAGCAATCGCGGCGTCCCGCCGGTGAGCTCGATGGCCCAGATCGCCAGTTTCGGCCGCTCGGGGCTCGATGCGGGATCGGGCTGCAGGCCGCCCTCGGCTGGCCAGTTGGCGTCGTGGTCGCCGCCGCGAACGTACACGACCGTCTTGCCATCGGGCATGAAGGCGAGATTCGTCAGCTCCTGCCCGTCGTCCTCGGTGTATTTCGTCAGACGACGCGCCGTCCAGTCGGGCGCGGACGCCGACCAGATGTTGCGGACGCCGCGCTCGTTCAGCACCCACGCGATCGCGGCGCCCGACGGCGCCGCGACGAGCTCGGATGGATATGGATAGTCGAGAATCTGAGTGAGCGTGAACGGCGCGGTCGATTGCTGTGCCGCGGCCGCCACCGTAGCGATGCCGAGGATGGCGAGAGCGAGACCGGCGTGACGCATCGAAACTCCGTGGAAAGACGGAGCCTCAACATACATCAGGGGCCGAAGCGCTCCAGTCGATCACGAAAGGTGCGCGTCAGGCGTAATTTCGCCCCGTCGCTCAACACCACCACCCAGTCGCCATGCGACCACGGCTTCAGCTCGGCGACGCGGTCGACATTGACGATCGCGGTGCGGCTCACCCGCACGAAGCGCTTGGGGTCGAGTCGCTGCTCCAGGCGATCGAGCGTCGATCGCACGCGGAATGACTCGCGCCCGGCGTGCAGTACGACATAGTTCCGCGCCGACTCGAGCCGATCGACTCTGGTCAGCGGCAACAGCAGCGAGCGCTCGGCGCCCTGCACGAGCAGCCGCTCGAGCCGTTCCGGGCGTTCGCGCCTGATATCCGCCAGCAGCCGCTCGACCCGTGCCGCCTCGCCGTTGTTCCGCCGGCTGGTGATGGCTGCTTTCGCTCGCTGCAACGCCCGCGCGAGGCGCTCGGCGTCGAACGGCTTCATGACGTAGTCCACCGCGTGCACGTCGAACGCCCGCACGGCGTAGTCGTCGAATGCCGTGACGAAGACGACGTGCGGCACGGCGTCCGGGGGGAGGGCCTCGACGACCCCGAAGCCGTCGAGCCCCGGCATCTGCACGTCGAGGAAGACGAGATCGGGCGACTCCTCGCGGATCACGTCCACCGCCCGCACCCCGTCGGACGCCTCGAAGATCTGTCCGACGTCGGGATCGGCGGTAACGAAACGGCGCACTTTGGTGCGCGCCGGCCGCTCGTCGTCGACGATGAGCACCTTGAGTTTCACGCGGGTGTGTTAACCCCGGGGCCATGCCCCGGGGTCGGAACCGGGGTGTGAAACGGGAGCTCGACGGCAACACGCAGCCCGCCGCCGGTCAAATTCGAGAGCGTCAGCGCCTGGCGGTCTCCGTAGAGCTGCTCCAGCCGGCGCGCGGTGTTGGCGAGCCCGACACCCTTCCCCACCACTTCCGCCTGGGTTCCTGCGAGTCCGGGACCGTTGTCCTCTACCTCGAGGAGGACACGGCCGTCGTCGCGACGCGCGCGCACCGTGATCCGCGCCGGCGCGCCGGGTCCCGGATCGCCGTGGCGCAAGGCGTTCTCGACGAGCGGCTGCAGGACCAGCGCGGGGACCGCCGCGTCCCGCACCGCGTCATCGACCTGCACATCGACCGACAGCCGCTCGGCGAACCGGACCCGCATGATGTCGAGGTACAGCCCGAGCGTTTCCATTTCTTCGGCGAGCGGGATCTCGGTCCCCGACGGGCGGCGCAGCGTGCGGCGCAACAGATCCGCCAACCGGGCGAGCATCGTGTCCGCCGCGGCGACGTCTTCGTACATCACCGACGAGATCGTGTTGAGCACGTTGAAGAGGAAGTGTGGCCGCAGCTGCCCTTCGAGGGCGGAGAGACGCACGCGCGTCAGCTCCGTCTCGAGCTGCGCCACCCGCACCTCGCGATCGCGTGACTCCGAGTAGCGGTCGAAGAGATAGACGAGCCCCATCCACAGCGTGAAGCCGAGCACATCCATGGGAAATTCCATCGCATAGCGCAGCGGCATGCGGCCGTAGTCGTACGCCCCGAGCCCGACCAGCGGGAACACGAGTGCGCGCGAGGTGCCGTTCCACGTCGTGTGCAGGATCGAGTAGACCGGCAGGACGGCGGCATGGACGAGCAACAACCGCCAGCCGAGCATGCCACGAGCGCGCGCGCGCCGTACGACCCAGATCGCGAATGGGAGGAGGACGGCAGCGCCGTACGCGCCCGTCATCTCCTCGATGAACTTGATCGCCAGCGGCTCGCTCAATGCGCGCGCCAGCACGTCGAGATAGCGGTAGGAAAACTCGAGCAGGCCGACGATCGTGAACAGCGCCGTCCACAGTGCCGCGAGCCGCCACCCCTTGAGACGCATTTGTCGAAGCTACCGCGCCGCGCGCCGCAGCGAGAAGATCCCCGCTTCGGGGCCGTCGGCGCAGGTGCTTTCGACCTGCAGCTCGCCTTCGAGCAGGGTGCCGCCATTCGCCTGGGCGCCGCTCCCCGTGATCGTGCCGCCGCAGTGCTTGGCGGAGTACGTGAACGTCAGGGTGAACGCAATTGCGCTCCCCCGCACGTGAGCGACGACCGGCCCGGTGATCTGGCCGTTGTCCGCGCTTGCCTCACCGACGAGCGAATCGCCCGCGGCGCGCAGCGTGATGGCCGTGGGATGGCGGTCGCTGTCGTTGATCCGCATCTCCCCTTTCCATTGACCGGTAAGCTCGCGTGGCAAGGTGTCGGGCCCCGGATCCCCGGCCCCGGGTATCGCGTACGCGATGAGATAGTCGCCCAGGCGATCGGGACCGAGTTTGTCGTGACCGCCCGCGGCAATGACGACGTACTGTCGGCCCCCTGCCATGTACGTCATCGGCAGTGCGTGACCGCCGGCGGGCAGCGGCGCACTCCACAGCTCGCGCCCGGTGGCGAGATCGAAGGCGCGAATACGCTCGTCCATGGCCGCGCCGGCGAAGACGAGGTGTCCCGCGGTCACCAACGCGCCGCCGAGCGACACCGCCCCGAGGGCACGGGTAGCGGGCGTGTCGGGGGCGCCGCGCGGGTGTCCGTAGGGTACGCGCCAGCGCACCGCACCGCGCCTGAGATCGAACGCCACCAGCTCACCCCATGGTGGCGGAGAACACGGTACGCCGTCCGTGCCGATCAGCGCCTGTCGCATCATCCCGTACGGCGTGCCCCGTTGCCCGTTGATCTCGACGCCGGGGTGCGCCTGCCGCATGGCGCGAATCGAATCGCGCGGCACGAGGGTGACCACCATCGCGAGCCGGTTGACCGCAGCCACCAGCAACCCGTCGCGCTCGTCCACCGCCACGCCGGACCAGTTGAAGCCGCCGATGTGACCAGGGTAGTGAATCGTGCCCCGCAGGGACGAGGGCGTGAAGATTCCCTCGTAGCGGAGTGACGCGATCCAGGCACGGCACTTCTCTTTGCTCTCCGGGGTGACGCCGAACGCCTCGGTCGCCGCGAGACTCTCGGGGACGAAGCGATAGGCCGCCGGCGGGAACGGCTGCGTCGGCGATGCCTGCTCGCCCGGAATGTCGCTCGCCGGAACGGGCCGCTCTTCCACTGGCACGAGAGGTTGGCCGTTCGTCCGGTCGAGAATGAAGAGGTGACCCATCTTCGTCGCCACCGCGAGCGCCGGGAGATCCTTGCCGCCGCGATGCAGCGTGAACGCGACCGGCTGCGCCGGCACGTCATAATCCCAGAGGTCGTGGTGCACCACCTGGAATGCCCAGACGAGCTGTCCCGTCGAGGCGCGCAGCGCGACCACCGAGTTGGCGTAGTGGTTGTCGCCCAGCCGTTCGCCGCCGTAGAAGTCCGGTGACGCGCTGCCCACCGGCACGAACACGAGATCGCGCGCCGTGTCGGCCGACAACACGCTCCACGCGTTGGCGGCGCCGGTCTGATGTGCGTACGTCCCGCGCCAGCTGTCGTACCCCGGGGCCCCCGGTGTGCGCGGGATGGGATCCCAGCTCCATTGCTCCGCACCGGTCCGTGCGTCGTAGGCGCGGACGACGCCGTTCGGCGCGTCGAGCCGGTTGTTGTCCCCGATCGACGACCCCACGATGACGAGGCCGCCCACCACCGCGGGTGGCGACGTCACCTCGTACTCGCCCAGCTCCATCGGCGCGTTCAATAGATCGTGCGTGAGGTCGACGGTACCGTGGCCGCCGAAGTCGTCGCACGGCCGGCCGGTCGCCCCGTCGAGCGCGATCAGCCGCGCGTCGACAGTTCCGATGTAGATGCGGCGGCGGCACGCGGCGCTCGCCGGCGCCGCTCGATCGAGCCACGTCGACACGCCGCGATTGGCGAAGTCCCCATAACTCCCGTTCAGGTCGATTCCCGGATCGTACGTCCAGCGCTCCGCTCCGGTCTCGGGATCCACAGCCGAAACGCGGCCCAATGGCGACGAGACGTAGAGCGTGCCGTCCACGAGAATCGGTGTCGCCTCGAAGCGGCCGTTGCGCCGCAACAGGTCGCCGGTGCGGTACACCCACACCGGCCTGAGCCCTGCGACGTTCGCCGCGGTGATCCGGTCTAGCGTGGAGAAGCGGTGGCCCGCGGCGTCACCGCCGTAGGCGGGCCAGTCGGTTGATTGCGCCTGCGCCGAGGCCGCGAGGAGGGCGACGAGTGCCAACGCTTTCACGAGCAGATCTCCTGTTTCCGGGTCGCCGGATGAATAGCCGGACGGGCGGGCGGAGGACAAACCGTCAGGGATGGAACGGTCAGGAGAGGGACGAGGCGGTCGGGCGGACGCGGCTTGCGAAGTTGTGGAGGATGGTGGAGGATGGTGGAGGTTGTGGAGGGGGAGTCAACCTGCACCAACTTCCACCAACCTCCACCGTCCTCCACAACCTTGGAGCATCGATGCGCCATCTCCTACTGGGCCTTCTCCTCCTCATCGCCGCTTCCCTATCCGCCCAAGCCACGCTCGAGGACGAAGCCGTCCAGCGCGCGATCGACTACCTGCGCATCAACACCAGCAACCCGCCCGGCAACGAAGACCAGACGATGCTGTTTTTCGCCAGGATCTTCGCCAAGGAAGGCATCCCCTTCGACACGGCGTCATCGGCCCCGGGACGCGGCAACATCTGGGCGCGCCTCAAGGGCGGCGCCGCGCCGGCCCTGGTGCTGTTGTCCCACATGGACGTCGTCCCGGCCGACGCGCGTTTCTGGAAGCACGACCCCTTCGCGGCCACCGTGCAGGACTCGGAGATCTACGCCCGCGGCGCGCTCGACACGAAGACGCTCGGCATCGTCGAGCTGGAGGCGTTTGTGTCGCTGCACCGGCGCAAAGTGCCGCTCGCGCGCGACGTGATCTTCATGGCGACCGCCGACGAGGAAGCCGGCGGCAGCTTCGGCGCCGGATGGGTGGTGCAACACCATCCCGCGGCGTTCCGCGGCGCCGGCATCCTTCTCAATGAAGGAGGAGACGGCACCATCGAAGGCGGCCGCATCCAGATGGGGATCGAAGTCACCCAGAAGGTGCCCCTCTGGCTGCGACTCATCTCAACGGGGGAGCCTGGACATGGCTCGGTTCCGCCCGTCGCATCTTCGGTGAACCGGCTGGTGCGCGCGCTCTACCGGCTGCAGACCTATCAATTCGCGCCGCGCGTCGTCCCCGCCGTCGACACCTACTTCAAGGCGCTGGCCCAGAACGCCGCTCCCGAGTGGAAGGCGGCCTACCAGGACATGGCAACCGCGATCGCCGAGCCGCAGCTCCTGCTGCGCCTGCAGCTCGCGAGCCCCGAGCTCGCAGCCCTCGTGCGCAACACCTGCTCCATCACCATGCTCGAGGGGAGCAGCAAGATCAACGTGATTCCGCCGCAAGCCGACGCGCGCATCGATTGCCGCCTGCTCCCCGACCAGGACCGCCAGGCGTTCCTCGCCGAGCTCGCCGGGGTCATCAACGATCCGGGGATCAAGATCGAGCAGATCATCGGCTTCACCGCCGCGGTGTCGCCGACCGACGATCCGTTCTACCGCGCGCTGGTGAGTGTCACCCACAAGTACTTTCCCGACGCCAACGTCGTGCCGCAGGTCTCGACGGGCTTCACCGACAGCCATTACTTCCGCGACCTGGGGATCCATTGCTACGGGTACTCGCCGTTCCTGATTCCGAGCGACGAGCAGGCCGGTGTGCATGGCAACAACGAGCGCATTTCCATCGCCAATGTGCGGCGAGGGACGACGATGATGAGAGACATTCTCGACATGGTGGCAGCAGTGCACTGACTAACTGCGTAAGGTCACCGCTCACGCCTTTGACTGGAGAACAGATGCAACTCGGCCTCATAGGTCTAGGGAAGATGGGTGGTTTCATGGCCCAGCGGCTCATCGGCGCCGGCCACTCGGTCGTCGGCTTCGATCAGAGCGCGGCGACGCGCGCCGAGGTGGCGCAGCACGGCGTGATTGGAGTCGAGTCGCTCGCCGATCTCGTGGGCTCGCTCGAGGCGCCGCGCGCGGTATGGGTGATGGTGCCGCACGGTCCACCGACCGAGTCGACGATCAACGCGCTGCTCGGCCTTGTGGCGGCGGATGACATCCTGATCGACGGCGGCAACTCGCACTTCACCGAGTCGCAAGCGGCTGCCAGGCGCTGCGCCGCGAAACGGGTGCATTTCGTCGACGCCGGAGTGTCGGGAGGCGTGTGGGGACTCACCGAGGGGTACTGCCTCATGGTCGGCGGGCCGGAGGAGGCGTGCAAGCGGCTCGAGCCGATCTTCCAGGCGTTGGCGCCCAAAGACGGGTATGCCCGCGTCGGCGACTCCGGAGCGGGGCACTTTGTGAAGATGATCCACAACGCGATCGAATACGCGATGCTCCAGGCGTACGGCGAAGGCTTCGAGTGCATGCAACGCTCCGAGTTCAACCTGCAGCTCGGTGCGATCGCCCGGCTGTGGAACCACGGCGCGGTGGTGCGGTCGTGGCTGCTCGAGCTGTTGACGCGCGCGCTCCAGACCGAAGGCGACGACCTCGGCAAGGTCGCCGGCTACGTCGATGACTCGGGAACAGGGCGCTGGACCGTCGAATACGCGGTCGCCAATGCGATCCCGATCCCCGGAATCACCACCTCGGTCTATGAGCGGTTCGCCTCCCGCCAGGACGAGCGCTTCGCGATGAAGGTCATCGCCGCGCTGCGCCAGCAGTTCGGCGGGCACCAGGTCCACGCCGAAAAGTGAGCCAGGCCGAGCTGGCGCCGAGCTGTAGCGGCCTGGGCTCAGGTCGCGCGGCCGACAGTTGCGTTGTCGTGATCGCCGGCGCCGCCGGCGACCTCACGCGGCGCGAGCTGATTCCTTCGCTCTTCGAGCTGTTCCAGGAGAAGCTGCTCCCCGAGCCCTGCGCGATCATCGGATTCTCCCGCGCCGATTGGGACGACGACTCGTTCCGTCGCAAGATGCGCGCGGCGCACGAAGAGTTCGCCGGGCCCGTGGATGCCACGCAGTGGGACCGCTTTGCAGCCTGCCTGGGGTTCGTCCCCGGGGATTTCACCGCGCCCGCCGACGGCCCCTACGCCGCCCTCGCCCGGCGCATCGCCGCCGAACGGCAGCGCCGCTCGATCCCCGACCGCGTGCTCTTCCATTTGGCAACGCCGCCCGTCGTGTACGAGGAGATCGTGGGGAAGCTCGCCGCCGCCGGACTCGCCACGAGCGACGGCGGATGGCGCCGCGTGGTGATCGAAAAGCCTTTCGGCGCCGATGAAGCGAGCGCCGCGCACCTCGACCAGGCGGTGCGCGCCGTCTTCCCCGAGACCTGCGTCTACCGCATCGACCACTTCCTTGGCAAAGAGACCGTCCAGAACATGCTGGTGGTGCGCTTCGCCAATCCGTCGTTCGAGCCGATCTGGAACCGCCAGTTCATCGATCACGTGCAGATTACCGTCGCCGAGGACATCGGCATCGGGACGCGCGCCGGCTTTTACGAGCAGACCGGGGTCGTGCGCGACATGGTGCAGAATCACCTGCTGCAGCTCGTGTGCATGGCGGCGATCGAGCCGCCCAACCGGTTTGACGGCGCGTCGCTGCGCGACGAGACGGTGAAGGTGCTGGAAGCGATTGCACCGCCGGGCGATAGCAGCGCGGTAGGCGGGCAGTACGGACCGGGGGTCGTGAACGGCGCAAAGCTGGCGGGGTACCGCGAGGAGGCCGGCGTCACCCCCGGCTCGCGCACGCGCACCTTCGCCGCACTCAAGCTCGAGATCGACAATTGGCGGTGGGCGGGCGTCCCCTTCTACCTGCGCACCGGCAAGCGGCTCGCCCGGCGCCTCACGGAGGTCGTGATTCAGTTCAAGCCGACGCCGCACCTGATGTTTCCGGTGGACCGCGGCCAGATGCACTCCAACGTGCTGCTGTTCCGGCTGCAGCCCGACGAAGGGATCCTGCAGACCTTCGCCGCCAAGCAGCCGGGGCCCGAGGTTACAGTCACGCCGGTGACGATGTCGTTCAGCTACGCCAGCGCCTTCGGGATCGCGCGGGCGCCGCGCGCCTACGCCTGGCTGCTGCACGACGCGATGAAAGGCGATCAGACGCTGTTCGCGCGCGCCGATTGGATCGACCGCGCCTGGCGTATCGTCGATCCGCTGATCGCGCGCTGGAACGACGCCGGCGGCTCGGATCCCTTCCCCAACTACACGGCCGGAAGCTGGGGGCCGCAGGCGGCGGACGACCTGCTGCGCCGCGACGGACGGGAATGGCGCGCGATCTAGTGCCGTTCCATCTCCGCCTGGCACACGGCGGGGCATCGGAGGACGGATGAGCGGAGTTGGATCGGCACCAGCCCAGGTGGTGGTCGCCCCGCCGGAGCGGTGGGTGGAGGAGGCGGCGGCGCGGATCGCCGGGGGGCTCGAAGCGAGCGTGGTCGCCCGCGGCTGGGCGTCGATCGCCCTCGCCGGCGGTGAGACACCGCGACCCGTGTACCAGCGCCTCGCCGCCATGACGTTGCCGTGGACCCGGATCGACGTTTTCTTCGGAGACGAGCGCGCGGTCCCGCCCGATCACCGCGACTCCAACTACCACATGGCTGCTGAATCGCTGCTCGACCCCGCAGGTGTTCCGATGGCGCGCCGTCATCGGATGCCCGCAGACGCCGCCGACCGTACCAGCGCCGCGGCGCAATACGCCGAGCTGCTCCCGGAACATCTCGATCTCCTGGTGCTCGGCGTGGGTCGCGACGGTCACACCGCGTCGCTCTTCCCCGGATCGCGCGCGGTGCGCGAGTCGTGGCATCGCGTCGTCCCGTCGGAAAGCCCCGTGCCGCCGACGCTGCGGCTGACGATTACCCCGCCGGTGATCACCGCCGCGCGCGCCCGCCTCGTCCTGGCGCGCGGGCGCGACAAAGCGGCCGCGGTGTCGCGCGCCCTCGAAGGCGCCGAACAGCCGGAGCAATGTCCCGTGCAGCTGGCCCGGGCCGGCGTGTGGCTGCTCGATCCCGACGCCGCCGAGGGGCTGGTAGGCACGGCCGCATGATCGTCCTCGCCGCGGACATCGGCGGGACCCACGCCCGCATGGGACTGGTCGAGGTCGACCTCGGACTCGGCAGCCCTCGCGTCCTCGCGAAAGAGACGTACGACAGTCAGGCCGCGTCGGGACCGGAGGAGCTGGTGCACCGGTTTCTCGCGGCGCACCCCGATCCTCGTCCCGAGTCTGCGTCGCTCGCCGTCGCCGGCCACGTCGTGGCGGGTGTCGTCAAGCTGTCCAACGTCGACTGGCAGATTGACGCGCGCTCGCTGACGCGCGACCTCGCTCTTCCCGTAACGCTGGTCAACGACTTCGTCGCCGCGGGGTACGCCATCCCGCACACCGGCCCAGACGACTTCACCGTGCTCCAGGGCGGCAGCATCCCCGAGCGCGCCCCGATTGCCGCGATCGGAGCGGGCACCGGGCTCGGCCATGTATTCCTGCTGTGGGACGGGTCTTCCTATCGGCCGTTCGACTCCGAAGCGGGACACTGCGACTTCGGCCCTGCCGGTCCGCTGCAGGAAGAGCTGCTCACCTGGCTCGCGGGGCAGTACGGTCACGTGAGCTGGGAACGCGTCTTGTCGGGACCGGGGCTCGCGGAGGTCTATCGCTTCCTCGCCCAGCGGGACGGGGCGCGCGAACAGCCGGTGGTGGCCGCCGAAATCTCGGCGGCGGGCGACCCGTCTCCGGTGATCGCGGCGCACGCGCTCGCCGGCAGCGACCCGCTGTCGGTCGGCGCGCTCGACCTGTTCGTGTCGGCCTACGGCGCGCAGGCCGGCAACTTCGCGCTCGCGGTGGGGGCGCGCGGCGTGTTCGTGGTGGGGGGCATCGCGCCGCGCATTCTCCCCAAGATGAAGGATGGCACGTTCGTGAAGGCGTTCCGGGCGAAAGGGAGGTTTGCCGAGTTTCTCGCGACGGTTCCGATTCGAGTCGTCACACAAGGAGATGTCGGACTGATCGGGGCCGGCCTCGCGGCCGCCCAGCAATCATAGGAGGTGGCATATGAAACGGTTGATCGTTCTCACCCTGCCGCTGGCAGCGGTCGGGTGCCTCGTCGCCGCGGCGGGAGCCGGAGCTGGCGGCGGGATCTATTTCAATGACCGAGGCGTCGGCTCGGTCGTGACCGCACCGGTCGCCAGGGCGTCCTCGGCGACGGAGCAGGCGTTCCAGGAGATGGGGATCGAGCAGAAGAAGTCGAGCACCACGCAGGAAGGAACGACGGACAAGCGGGAGATCGACGGTGCGACGGCCGACCGCGACGTGACGGTGTCGATTCAAACCGAGGGGAGCGGCAGCCGGATCAGCGTCGTGGCGCGAAAGTCGGCGGTCACGTGGGACAAAGACTTCGCGAGGACGATACTGCAGCGCATTGTAAAGCTCTGCTCGTAATACTCAAATGCGTGAGGTGGTGTTGGTGTGGGGAATCAGTGAGGGTGGGGAACTAATCGATCCGATATGGCATTCTGGGGCGTATAATCCACCATGAACAAGGAACGATCGATGCTCCCTGCCCTTCTGCTATTGCTCGCCGCGCAGCCGGCGCGGTCGCAGGCCACGCCTCCACTCACGACCGAGACCGCGGTGTTCGCCGGCGGCTGCTTCTGGGGCGTCGACGCGGTCTTCAAGCACGTCAGAGGCGTCGTTCAGGTCGTCTCCGGCTACGCCGGCGGCAAGGCGCCGACGGCGCACTACGAACTCGTCAGCTCGGGCGAGACGGGTCATGCCGAATCAGTCGAGGTCACGTACGACCCTTCGCAAGTGTCATATCGCCAGCTGCTGCAGGTGTTCTTCACTGTTGCGCACGACCCCACGCAGCTGAACCGCCAGGGCCCTGATATGGGCTCGCAGTACCGCTCAGCGATTTTCTACCAGGGCGACGAGCAGCGGAAAGCAGCAGCGGCGTACATCGCCGAGCTGTCGCACACACATCTGTTCTCCAAACCGATCGTCACCCAGGTGGTACCCCTCGACCGGTTCTTCCCGGCCGAGGCGTATCACCAGAACTACCTCGCGCAGCACATGACGCAGCCCTACATCGTCTACAACGACCTGCCCAAGCTGGACCGGCTCGAAAAGACCTTCCCGGCCCTCTACCGGCAGTAAGTTTTCAGGAGCACTTCGGCTCGCCCTCGTTCGCAGCGGGGGCGACCGAGGTGCTGCCGATGAAGATGGCGCACGTAACGACCGGCGACGCGACGTTGGTGTTGGTCTCGGTCGCCGTCCAGCCGTCGCCGGTGACGGTGATCGTCCCCAGGACGTTACCGGTCGTGGTGGTGAAGTTCGTTCCCAGGTCACTCGTGTAGGCGATGGAATCGGCGAAGTACGCCTCTTCCGCCGTGACCAGGTTGCGCAGGTCGGTCTTCATCGACGCGACGTACGCTTTCTGCTTGGTGTTGGCGAACTTGGGGATCGCGATCGCGGCCAGGATGCCGATAATCACGACGACGATCAACAGCTCGATCAACGTGAAGCCCTTGCGGTTCGACATACCCCTACCCTTCCCCTTCCAGCGGTGTTGCGGGCGCTCATAAAGCCGGCGGAGCACCGAGGCATCAGGCGTGCCGTTGCACACACGCAGCTACTTCCGATCATTTGTTGCACAGAAACGACAAATTGAGGCGTCCGCACAACAATCCGTGGCTCAGTTTGCGAGGTAGCTTCGAACGATGAGCCAGGTAACGGTTGCCATTGTAACGGCCGCCTCGAGCGGCATCGGGGCCGCCTGCGCACGCGAGCTCGCAGCCAGGGGCCACACGCTGGTCCTCATGGCCAGATCGGCCGCGGTCGAGGACGTCGCCGCACAGTTGGGGGGCAGCGGCATCCGTGGCGACGTGAGTAACGCCGCCGATCTCGAGCGGCTCGTCACCGGGACGCTCGACCGCTACGGACGGATCGACGTCCTCGTCAACAACACCGGACACGTCGCCAAGGGAGATCTGCTCTCGGTCCCCGATACTGCGTGGCAAGAAGGACTCGCCCTGCTGCTGCTCAACGTGGTCCGCCTCGCGCGCCTCGTCGTTCCCCCGATGGAACGACAGGGTGGCGGAGCGATCGTCAACATCTCGTCCCTCTGGGCGGCGCAGCCGCACCTCGACGCCCCGGTCTCCTCCGTCTACCGCGCCGGACTCGGCGCCTTTACGAAACTGTTCGCCGATCGCTATGGGTCGGAGGGTATCCGCATGAACTGTGTGTTGCCGGGGTTCGTCGAGGAAGCAGCCCCGGAGTTCGTCGCTGCGACCCCGCTGCGGCGTCCCGCCACACCGCAGGAAGTTGGACGAGTCGTCGCCTTCCTCGCCTCGCCGGACGCGAGCTACATCACGGGGCAGAGCGTGCGCGTGGATGGGGGGCTCACTAGAGGAGTGTGAAGGCCAGCCTCCACCATCCTCCACTCACCTCCACCATCTTCCACACACCTAGATTGATCTAATGGACATCGTAAAAGCGACTGCCCGTTATGAGTCCTGGCTCGCCGAGCACCTGCCGCTGATTCGCACCGACCTCGACTTGAAGCACCGCGCCATGAGCGCCGGCCTGTTTCCGTTCCTGCGCGGCACGTTCTATCGCTGGGCGGATCGCTGGGAATCCATCGTCGGCTCCGCCGCGGTCGCGCCGCGTGTCCTGGCCGTTGGCGACCTGCACGTCGAAAACTTCGGCACTTGGCGTGACTCCGAGGGGCGGCTCATCTGGGGGGTGAACGACTTCGACGAGGCCTATTCCCTGCCCTACACGAACGACCTGGTCCGCCTCGCGACCAGTGTGGTGGTCGCGGTTGGGTACCACGACCTGAATCTCGATCCCAAGGATGCCGTAGCAGCGATCGAAGAGGGGTATCGCGACACGCTCGCTGCCGGCGGGCATGCCTACGTTCTGGCTGAGACCTACCCCGAGCTGCGGGAGATGGCGGAGTATCGCCTGCACGATCCCGAGAGATTCTGGGAAAAGCTGGAAGCGTTCCCCACGATTCGGGGCCAGCTCCCTTCCGCCGTCGCGTCGGCGCTGGAGCGGTCGTTCCCCGAGCGCGGCCTCGAAAAGCGAATCGTGCACCGGGTCGCGGGGGTAGGCAGCCTCGGCCGGCAGCGCTACGTCGCGCTGGCGCATTGGCGCGGTGGCCGGGTCGCCCGGGAAGCCAAAGCGCTCGCGCCGTCGGCTTGCGTCTTCGTGAACTCGGGCCCGCCGCTCAAACGCGCGATCTGGGCCCTGGCCGGCTTTGCCCGGAAGATTCACTACGACACGATGCTGGAGCGCGGAGTGCGCTGCCCCGACCCTTACGTCAGCGTGAGCGGGGAGTGGCTGGTGCGACGCCTCGCTCCCGACTGTACCAGGATCACGCTCAACGTCCTGCCGAAAAAGCGCGACGAGCGGCGGTTGCTCGAGGCCATGGGAGGAGAGACGGCCAACATCCACCTCGGCAGTCTCGACGCCAAGGAGCTGCTCGCCGACATCAAGCGCCGGGAGAAACGCTGGCTCTACGACGCGGCATCAAAGATGGCGGACGAAGTGACGGATGACTGGCGCACCTGGCGCAAACATTACGACTAGTGGTCCTCCACAACTCCTAGGCCCGGTGTAACCCTCTCACGGTCTCAATCGTGTCTGCCT
>DATFSB010000063.1:0-9771 GCA_035262825.1 Gemmatimonadales bacterium
GCTCATAGTTTCAGACGACGCAGAATTCGATCGTCACGCGCATGCGTAAAGGATATCGACGCTTGACACGCCGCGCCACACGTCTGACCTTGCGCGCTAGCCAGGCATGAGTCCGCAATCCCGCCGCCGGTCGACCCCGGCCTCCGTCGTTTCGATCATCGTTACGCTGGGTGCGGTGATCGCCGTCGCTGTCGCCTTCACCGAGTATGCCGGCGGCCGCCTCAGCACCGGCGGTACGTTCCCGCTGGCGCTGATCGCGCTCGTCGTGGTCGGAGCGTTCACGCGCCGCTTCGGCATTGCGCTCCCCGGCAACGGGTTCTCGTCCTACGTGCTCGGCGTGACGGCGTTCGCCGTCATGGAGCGCGGTTGGGAATTCGCCACGATCGTCGCCCCCCTGGTGACCGTACTCGGCGACGTCCTGCTGCGCCGCCTGCCGCTCCGGCTCGCCGCCTCCAATGCCGCGCACCTCACCACGGGCTCGGCGATCGCCGGTCTCCTGTATGAGCAGCTGGGTGGGGCCACGGGGATCCTGGCCCTCGAGACCGACAACATCGGTCCGATCGCGATCCTGGTGCTCTCGACGATGGTGCTGATCAACGGGTCGTTCTACCTCACCCTCGCCTTGAGCCGAACGATCGCCTGGGTGGACGCGCGGCTGACTGCGCGGTGGGAGGCGATCGTCTACGGCACGTCGATCGGGTTGTCCCTCGCCTGGTTCAGGCTGGTGCACTCGGGGCTGCCTACCGCCACGTGGCTGCTGATCGGCGTAGCGCTCGCCGGCGCGACGTATGTCTCGGCATACGTGATCCGGCTCGGCGTCCACGCCGACGAGCTGCGGCTGGTACAGCGCCTCGCCCGCGCGATCGCGACCGACATCAACCTCGCCCGCACCTTCGCGCACATCCAGGAGACGACGCGGCGGCTCGTTCCGTGGGAGCACATCGGGTTCGCCCGCTATGACCCGGCGCGGCGGGAAATGGTGCTCGTCGCGGACACGGCGCTGCGTGACGGCGGCGGCACGACCGGCGAATTCCGCTTCGAGGCCGACACCGGGCTGACCGGCGAAGCGGTCCGTTCGCGGCGCCCCCTCGTGGCGCGCAATCTCGGCCGCGGCGACACGATCGCCCCGGGAACGGACAAGACGGGCTCTGAGATCCTGGTCCCCCTGTTCCACGGGGATCAGCTGATCGGCCTGTGGAGCATCCGTCATTCCGATCCCTGGATGTACCGGGACTCGGACGCCACGATTCTCAATCTCGCCGCGCCGCAGATCGCGCTCATCCTGGCCCTGGAACGGGCGGTGCGCCCGGTGGTCGGGGCGTCCGATCAGATGACGCAATACATCGAGACGATTACGGCGACCACGGAGGAGATTCACGCCTCGAGCCAGGAGGTGGCGGCGTCCGCGCAGCGTGCCAGCCACGGCGCCCGCCATGGCGCGGCGCTCGTCACCAGCGCGGCGACCGAAGCTGGCGAGCTGCAGCGCGGAGCGGTCGACACCGCCGCCGCGGGAGACCAGACACGCGACGCCGGCGAGCAGGTCGAGCGCACCGCGGGACGGGTGCGGGCGGCGACACAGGAAGCGGTGCGCCGGTTGAGCGATCTGGGACGCTCGACCGAGCACGGCGCGGTGGAGATGGGGCGGCTGCGGGAGGTCGCGGCTCAGGTGGAGAAGTTTTCCGAAGCCATCGGATTCGTGGCGAATCAAACCAACTTGCTGGCGCTCAACGCCACCATCGAGGCGGCGCGTGCCGGCGCGCACGGCCACGGCTTCGCGGTCGTTGCCGACGAAGTCCACAAGCTCGCCGAGGAAGCGGGGCGCGAAGCGCGCAACGTCGGGAAGTCGGTGCAGGAGACGCTGCGCGCCCTCGATCGCGCCGCGCAACTGCTCGAGCGGATCCGCAGCGAGCTCGGCACGGTGGTCGAGTCCTCGACGACGCTGCTCCCCGACCTCGACCGCATCGCCGAGGTGTCGGCGAACACCGCGCGGGCCGGGAAGCGCGTTGCCGACGTCGCGCGCGCCACCGTAGACCGCGCCGCACGCATGGCCCAGACGCTGACCGAGGCGGCCGCCGGCGGATCGGCGTCCGCGGACGAGGCCGAGTCGGTGGCCGCGGCGGCGGCCGAGCAGCTGCGCGCCATCGAAGATCTATCGCAGGGAGCGACCGAGCTGGCGACGGTGTCCGAGCGACTCGTCCAGGCAGTCGGGTTCGTTCGTGGCACCGAGGGTGCGCGCTAGCCTCGTCCCACTGGCGCTGGGCGCGGCGCTGGCGTGCGGCGGCTCCGCCACCGGGCCGGCAGCGTCGACGCCGCGCGTCGATTTCGTGGACGGAGCGATCGAGCCGCTCCTCGTCGGCGGGCAAGCGATCGTCATCGAGGGCTTCGGCTTCGGCGACTCGCAGGGCACCGGCGCGATCAACTTCCCCAAAATGGGCGGCGGCGCGGTGCCCGCTCCGATTCCACCCGGCGGATGGAGCGACCGGCTGCTGCGTGCAATGGTCCCCGACAGCGCGGCGAGCGGTCTGCTCACGGTGACGAGCGCTGCTGGCCGCCGCCTCACCGCGACAATCCACGTCCTCCCGCACGTCGCCTTCGCCCCCGCCGCACTCACGTGGCAATCGCGCCCCGCCTTTCTGGGAGCGCCCGCGGGAGTAGCGCTCGCCGTCGCCACTGAGCCGCAGGCGTCGGGACTCAAAATCGCCGTGTATGCCGCCGGCGGCGGGGAGCCGCTGGGAGGTGACTCTGCGATCGCGCCCAAGGCCACCGTATTCGCGACGCAAGTCACCCCCGGCGGCGCCATCAGCGGATGGACCCCGCTCCCCGGGCTCCCCGCTCCGCGCGCCTACGCCGCGGCGGTCGCCGCCAACCGGTTCAACTCCCGCCTCAACGGACGCGCACTCTACGTCATCGGCGGCGTCGACTCGGCGGGTCGCGCCCGCGCCACCGTGTTCCAGGCGCTCGGCTCGGCAGACACCCTCGGCGCATTCACCACGATCGAGGCGCTACCCGCTCCGGTCGCCGGCGCGATGGCGGTGGTGCGTCGCGGACGCATCTACGTCATGGGCGGCGCCGACTCTCTGGGTCGGCCGCAGACGAACGTGTTCGTCGGGAGGATCGGCCTCGACGGGCACATCGACGGCTGGTTCGTCGAGCCGTCCCTCCCGACGCCGCGCGCGTACGGCGGCGGGGTCGTGCTCGACGACCACGTCGCCGTGTTCGCCGGTGTGGCCGACAGCGCGCCGCCCGGCGGCGGGCTCGACACGCTGCGGGCGCGGCTCACGACCGCAGATACGGCGCCGACGAGCCTCGTGTCCGGGTTCTTCACCGGCGGCTGGGCCGCCGCGGCCGCTCCGCTCGCCCAAGGACGCTCCCAGTTTGCAACACTGACGTTCGGCGACGTGATCCTCGTTGTCGGTGGCGTGTACGCAGGCGCCGTGGGCGGCGGCGCGGAGACACTCGCCGCCTCGATCAGCGGCGATTCCCTCGGCAGCTTCACGGGGCCGGTCGGGGTGAACTCGATCTTCGCCCTTGGTGGCGGCGCGCTCGTGGGACCGGCCGGCATCACCTGGCTGGACGGTGACGGGACCGGCCACGCCCTCGTGGTCGGCGGAGTGGACCTCGTTTCCCGGGAGCGCCGGGCCGCCGTCTGGGGCTTCTGACCACGGGGTGCGTGACCGCGCCCGATGCGTGACGGTCGCCCCTTTCCTATCTTGTTGCCCTGGTCCCGGGAGGGGAATGTGCGCGCGATCTGGGCCGTCGGAGTGCTCACGCTGGGGAGCATCACCACACTCGCCGCTCAGCGGGCGGGCGATTTCGAGTTCGGCCTGTTCGGGGCGTACACGAAATACGACAAGGCGTTCAACCTCGATGCCGGCATCGGCGGCGGGGCTCGGCTCGCCTACTATGTCACCGGCGCCGTCGGTCTCGGCGCCGACGTGATCTTCAACCGCGAGCAGAACGTCCCAGGATCGCCCGGCGCCACGATGGACCCGCTGCTGGGAAGCGCCGAAGTCATCGTCCGGTTCCCCACGCTGCTGTACGCGGTGGGCGGCTATTCGCGCATCGACTTCGGCAGGAGCGCGCCCTTCTCCTTCACCGACGGCGGCTTCGGCGGCGGCCTCGGCGTGCGGCTGCCGATCGGACAGCGGGTCGGTGTGACGCTCGAGGGACGAGCCGTGTACACGCCGACGACCAACGGCTCCTTCGGCCAGACCCACGCAACGCATTTCCTGGTCCTGGGCGGATTGTCGTTCCTGCAGACAGGGGCAGCGCAGCCGCAGAGCGTCGCCCGCGGCCCGAAGGACTCGGACGGCGACGGAGTGCCGGACAAACGGGATGCGTGTCCCAATACGCCGCTCGGCGCCACCGTCGACGTGCGCGGTTGCCCGGCTGACTCCGATCAAGACGCAGTGTATGACGGGATCGACAAGTGTCCGGGCACACCCGCCGGCGCCAAGGTCGACTCCACCGGCTGTCCGCTCGATGCGGATCACGACGGCGTCGCCGACGGTCTCGATCAGTGCCCCGACACCCCCGCGGGAGCGGTCGTCAACAGCTTTGGCTGCCCCACCGATACGGATGGTGACGGCGTGCCCGACGGCCTCGACAAGTGCCCGGATACGCCGCGGGGAGCCACCGTCGACACCACCGGTTGCCCGAAGGACAGCGACGGCGACAGCGTTGTCGACGGCATCGACAAGTGCCCCGACACGCCGCCGGGCGCGACGGTCGATGCGAACGGTTGCCCCAAAGACGCCGACAACGACGGCGTCCCCGACGGGATCGACAAGTGTCCCAACACCCCGGTGGGGGTAAGAGTCGATGCGACCGGGTGCCCGCTGACGCGCGACTCGGACGGCGACGGCGTCCCCGACAACGTCGATCGCTGCCCGGGCACGCCCGCCGGATCGAAAGTCGACCAGCTCGGATGCGTGGTGCTGTTCCGTGAAGAGCGGACGCCGGGCGCACGCCCCACGCTCATACTGCGCGGTGTGAACTTCGAAACGGGACGCTCGGTGCTGACGGCGGAATCGTTCGCGGTGCTCGATCAGGTGGCGGGCTCGCTCGTCGCCAACCCGGAGATCCACATCGAGATCGCGGGCTATACCGACAACACCGGCTCGGCACTCGTCAACCGACGCCTGTCGAATGCCCGTGCGTTCGCGGTCCGGGCCTACCTCGCCCGCAAGGGAGTGGCCCCGTCGCGCATGACGGCGCGCGGATACGGACCGGCGAGTCCGGTGGCGACCAACGCGACGGCGGCGGGGCGGGCGCAGAACCGGCGGGTCGAGCTGCACAAGCTGAACCCGTAGCGGCGCTCCGATTCGCTCGATGTCCGGACGCCTGCCGCTGCTCTTCCTCTTCGTCGCCGCGCCGCTGGCGGGGCAGGCGCGGCCGGGAGCGAAGCCCGCGCCCCGGCCGGCGCCACGGCTCGTCATCCCGACGCCGCGCTCGGTGCTCGGATTCGATCCGGGAGACGACCGCAAGCTTGCCGACTGGCCCACGCTGGTGCGGTACTACCAGACACTGGCGCGCGCCAGCGACCGCGTGGATTATCGCGAGCTCGGCAGGACGACGCTGGGAGCGCCGCTCGTCGCGCTGGTGATCTCGTCGCCGCAGAATCTGAAACAGCTCGACACCTATCGCCGGCTCACGGACCGGCTCGCCGACCCCCGCACTCTGCGCACGTCGCGGGACGCACAGGCGGCGGTGCAGGACGACCGCGCCACGGTCTTGATCACCGGCGGCATCCACTCCGACGAGGTCGGTGGCAATCTCACGCCCGCGGTCGTCGCCTACCGCCTCGCAACGGATTCGTCCGCGGCGACGCGGGCCATCCTCGACAATGTGATCCTGTGGCTCGTCCCCTCGGTCAATCCCGACGGCGTGTCGATCGTCGCCAAGTGGTATGCCCGCACCCTGGGGACGTCCGCCGAAGGGTCCGATCCGCCGGAGCTGTGGCACCACTACGTGGGGCACGACGACAACCGCGACTGGTACGCCTTCACCCAGGTCGAGACGCAGCTCATCGTCGACTCGATCTACAGCATCTGGCATCCGCAGATCGTGCTCGACCTGCATCAGCAGGGTTCCAACGGTTCGCGCATGTTCCTGCCCCCCTACCTCGATCCGATCGAGCCGAACGTCGACCCGCTCATCGTCGACGGCGTGAACACCCTCGGGACATCGATCGCCTGGGCGCTCGCCGGCCAGGGAAAAACGGGGATTTCGATCAGCTCGATCTATGACGCCTGGACTCCGTCCCGTGCTTACGCGCACTACCACGGGGCGGTCCGGATTCTTTCGGAGGCGGCGAGCGGGCAGCTGGCGAGTCCGGTCCAGGTTCCCGCAGAACGGCTGGAATCGAACGCCCGCGGCTTCAACGCACGCGAGCGCTCGTGGAATTTCACCGCCCCCTGGCCGGGGGGACGGTGGGGGTTGCGCGACATCGTGTCGTACCAGACCGACGTCTCATTCGCGCTGCTCGAGCACGCCGCCCGCTACCGCGACCGCTGGCTAAGTACCTACCTGTCAGTGGGATCGCGCGCGGTGCGCGGCTGGCGCGGATGGCCCTATGCTTACGTGATTCCACGCCAGCAGGACACGGTCGCCCTGGCGGCGCTGCTCGGCATCCTGGCGCGCGGGCAAGTGGAGATTCGGGTCGCGCAGCAATCGTTCGCCGCGGGCGGGCAGCGGTTTCCAACCGGAAGCTACGTCGTCGTGCTGCGGCAACCCTACGCGGCGTTCGCGAAGACACTGCTCGAAGCGCAGCATTACCCCGATCGTCGCGTGTACCCGGGGGGACCGCCCGAGCGCCCGTACGACGTCACGGCGCACACGCTGCCGCTCCTGATGGGGTTGACAGCGGTAGCGGTGAACGACTCGATCCGCGTCTCCCTTGCCGGCCCGGTGGCGCCACCGCGTGCGACGGGGAGTTACAGCGGTAGCGATTCGACGCGCATCGGGCTGTACCGCTCGTATGCGGCGACGATGGACGAGGGGTGGACGCGGTGGGTGTTCGATACCTGGAAGGTGCCCTACACGTCACTCGTCGACTCCGTCGTCCGTGCGGGGAAACTGCACGACCGCTTCGACGTGATCGTGCTACCCGACGAATCGCCACGCGACATCGCCGAAGGACTGCCCCAGGTCCGCTACCCGGCGCCGTATACGGGCGGGCTCGGCCCCGACGGGATCCAGGCGCTAAGACAGTTCGTCCAGGATGGCGGGACGCTGGTGGCGCTGAACGACGCCAGCAGGTTCGCGATTCAGTCCCTGCTCCTGCCGGTGCGCAACGTGCTCGAAGGGCTTCCCGACGAGGACTTTTACGCTCCAGGGTCGATCTTCCGGGCTGACCTCGACCAGTCCCAACCCATGGCCCGCGGGTTGGCGTCGGAAACCGGCGTCTGGTTCGAGAGCGGCCCGGCGTTCGACGTCCTCGATTCGAACGACGTAAAGGTGGTAGCGCGCTATCCCGACGACCCCAAGGACGTGCTGCTCTCGGGGTGGGTGAGGCATCCGGAGCGCGTCGCGGGGCGCGCGGCTTTGGTAGAAGTTCGGGTCGGTAACGGCAAAGTGGTGCTTTTTGGGTTCCGGCCACAGTATCGCGGCCAGAGTCTGTCTACTTACCCATTGTTATTCAACAGCTTGCGCCATGCCAAGTAATATGTGATGTAGGACTCTTGTCGTTTCTATAGATTTTTCCTATTGTCGCCGCATGAAGGTCCGCTTATGGATGGTTGTCGCTCTCTGCGGCTCGCTGGTCGTTCCGACCCTCTCACTCCAGGCGCAGCGTTCTCCCGGGGGGACGAGCCTCGTCGCTGAACCGCCGGTGCGGTTCGGCGCCGCGCCCGACGCGAGCCACGTCTCGCTCAAACCGCTCGGGGCGGTGTGGCGCGGCGAATGGCTGAATCAGTTCGGCCGTCCGTCGACCGTCAAAGCGTTGTATGTGAACGCGTGGGCGTTCACCGGAAACCGCCTCTGGCAGCTGGTCCGCATGATCGACGGCACCGAGATCAACTCGCTCGTGATCGACGTGAAGGATGATACCGGCTGCCTGTTGTATCGCTCGCAGGTGCAGACGGCGCAGCAGATCGGCGCCAGCGCCTGCGCCCGCATCGCGGACGTGCGCGCCCGCCTGGACACGCTGCACGCCCACGGCATCTACGCCATCGCCCGCATCGTCGTCGCCAAGGACCGGCTGCTCGCCGAGCACAAGTCGGCATGGTCGGTCAGGTCCACCGCGGGCGGGTTGTGGCGCGACCGGATCGGCATGGCGTGGGTCGACGCCTACAACGATTCCGTGTGGGTGTATGCCGGCCAGCTGGCGCGGGAAGCGGTGTCACTCGGCTTCGGTGAAGTGCAGTTCGACTACGTCCGCTTCCCCGATGAGCCTAAGTCCCGAATGGAAACGGCCATCTTTTCGGCCCGGGTCCATGGCGAAACGCAGCGCGAGGCGGTCCGCCGCCACATAAAACTGCTCGCCGACTTCGTCCGGCCGCTGGGCGTCCCCGTGACCTTCGACGTCTTCGGGCTCACCGCGTCCGTGACCAGCGGGGACCTGGGGATCGGTCAGGTGTGGGAAGACTTCTCCGACGTCGCCGACGTGCTGCTTCCGATGGTCTATCCGAGCCATTACAAGGGCGGGTCGTTCGGCTTCCGTCGTCCCAACGCCAACCCCTACGGGGTGGTGCGCTACGCCCTGAGCGACGCGTTGTCCCGCTCGCGGGCACCGAATACAGCCGAGATCCGGCCCTATCTGCAGGCCTTTACCCTCGGCCGGCGGCTGCCGCGCTACACCCCCGTGGAGATCCGGGACCAGATCCGGGCCGCGAGGGATGTCGGGATCGAGTCGTGGGTACTGTGGAATCCGCGCAGCGTCTACCAAAGAGCATCCCTTCCTCCGTATCCTTCTACCGGCAGGGGCCGAGAGCCCGGTACCGGACAAGAATGACCAACGGAGGATGGCATGAAGCACCTGACCGTGGCGCTCGCCGCGGTAATGGCGGTCGCCTGCTCGGATAACGGCAACGCGCCGCTCGCCGATCCGATCGGCGCCGACGAAAAGGCGGCAGTCCAGGCAGTCCTCACCAAGGGTCTCGCGGGCGATACGCTGTACCCGATTCTTTCGGCCCTGGTTTTTCCATTCATCCTCAGTGCAACGCCGCAACCCTCGGGGAGCGACACGACGAAGCTGGTCGGGATCCAGCTCGACGTGGACGCGACGCAGGACACCGCGCGGGTGACGTCGCAGCTCACCGCGGTCCTCGCCTGGCGCGGCTTCCGCCCCGCCACGAAGACGGTCGATTCGGTGTTCTTCGTGATCGGCACCGGGCTGACCGCCCCCGTCAACGATTCGTTGCGCGAGGTGTTCTCGCCCGACAGCGCGGGCGCGGGTACCGGCTTCGTCTTTCATCAGGGGACCGATTCGGTCATCACGACGTGGACGGCGCGGACGGGTGCGCTGCAGCTGGCGAGCCAGAGTTATGGCGCAGGCGCTTCCACTGCCGCAGGAACGCTGACGTTGACGGTGTTCCGCGGAACCGTGGGCGGGCAGTACCATCTCACGGCGAAACTGGTTCCCGACTCCAGCACGACCGTGTCGAGCGCCGAGAGCTACGCCTCCGGCATCCACGCGGTCAAACTCAAGATCAATGGAACGTTCTAGGAAGGCGTTTCCGCGAGGGCGAGACCGGGCTCCCACTCGGTGATGTGCCCGGCGATCGCCGACGCCGCGACGGTATAGGGATTGGCCAGATACAGCTGGCCGGG
>DATFSB010000064.1:0-9193 GCA_035262825.1 Gemmatimonadales bacterium
TGCCCACTTCACCGAGGACGTTCGCCTCGGGGACCTCGCAGCCTTCGAGGATCAATTCCGTGGTCGATGACGCGCGGATGCCGAGCTTGTCCTCTTTCTTGCCGACCGAAAACCCCTTGAAGCCGCGCTCCACGATGAACGCGGTGATCCCCTTGTAGCCTTTGGTGAAGTCGGTATTGGCGAAGATGACGTAGACGCCGGCCTCGGCGCCGTTCGTGATCCACAGCTTCCGGCCCTGGAGGATCCAGTGGCCCCCCTGTTTCGTCGCCCTGGTCTGGAGCCCGAACGCGTCAGAGCCCGATTCGGGCTCGGAGAGGGCGTAGGCGCCCACGGTGTCGGCGGCGAGGCGGGTGAGGTAGCAGCGCTTCTGATCCTCGGTCGCCCAGTTGAGCAGCGGCTCGATGACGAGGGTGTTCTGCACGTCGACGAGGATCGCGGCCGAGGCGTCGACGGCGGACAGCTCTTCGACGGCGAGGGTGGTCATGAAGAGGCCGCCGCCGGCGCCGCCGAACGCTTCGGGGATCTCGATGCCCATCAGCCCCAGCTCGAACAGCTTGGGGATGAGGGCGGGGTCCAACGCGGCGGCCTGGTCCATCGCCGCGACGTGCGGCCGGACCTCGGTCTCGGCGAAGTCGCGCACGGCGTCGCGGAACATCTGCTCTTCTTCGAGCAGCGCCGTGAGCGGCGGGTTCACAACTTCTTTTCGGGTCCGGCGAGCATCTCGCGGATGCCGCCGAGCGAGGACAACACGCCCGTCGCTTCGTAGGGCAGGTAGACGACCTTGTTGTTCGACCCGGTGACCATCTGTTTCAGTGCCTCGATATAGCGGATGGCGATGAGGTAGCGGGCGGGATCGCCGCCGGTGCCCTTGATGGCGGTCGTGATGCGCTCGATCGCCTGGGCTTCCGCCTCGGCGACTTTCAGCCGCGCGGCCGCCTCGGCGTCCGCCGCCAGGATCTTGGCCTGCTTGTCGCCCTCGGCCTTGTTGATCTCCGATTGGCGGATGCCTTCCGCCTCGAGAATCGCCGACTGCTTGCCCGCTTCGGCGGTGAGGATGGCAGCGCGGCGGTCGCGCTCGGCGCGCATCTGCTTTTCCATCGCGTCGCGGATGTCGCGCGGCGGGTTGATGTCCTTCAGCTCGACGCGGGCCACCTTGGCGCCCCACTTGTGCGTCGCCTCGTCGAGGATCTCGCGCAGCTTGGTGTTGATGTGCTCGCGCGAGGAGAGCACCTGGTCGAGGTCGAGCTCGCCGATCACGTTGCGCAACGTGGTTTGCGTGAGCTTCTCGATGGCGTCGGGGAGGTTGGCGATCTCGTAGGTCGCGCGGACGGGGTCGGTGACCTGGAAATAGATCAGGGCATCGATCTCGACTACGACGTTGTCCTTGGTGATCACGTTCTGGCGCGGAAAGACGTAGACCGTCTCGCGCAGATCGATCGTGGTGGAGCGGAAGCGACGGGTGATCGTCTCGCCCGAGGGCAGGCTGATCACCTGGTGCCAGTCGAGCGCGCGCGGCTGGTCGAGCACCGGCATGATGATGTTGATGCCGGAGCTGAGCGTGCGGCTGTACCTCCCCAGCCGCTCGACCACCATGGTTTGCGCCTGGCGCACGACCACGATCGTCTTGCGCGCGAAGAACAGCGCGAGCAGCGCGATGACGCCACCCACGATCAGCGTATTCATGTCTCCGTCCCCTCTTTCTCGACCACCAGTGTACTGCCGTCGACCTGGAGCACCACGATCCGCGTTCCCGGGTCGAGCGACGCTCCCCCCGCTTCGAGCAGGGTGCCGCGCCAGTCCTCACCCTCCACGAGCACGCGGCCGATGCGCGTCAGCGGGTCGAACCGCTTGGTCACGACGCCGGTCTTGCCGATCAACGCATCGACATTGGTCCGGACTTCCATGCCGCGGGCATGCAGGAAGCGGCGCACCAGCGCCGGGCGGAGGCCGAACAGGGTCGCGATCGTGGCGCCGGCGAAGACCAGCGTCTGCCCGAACGGCCCGATCGGGAGCAGGCCGGCCACCCCGGCCGCCAGGCACCCCACGGCCACGCTCGCCAGCCAGAACCCGGGGGCGAACATCTCGGCGACGAGGAGCAGGGCCGCCAACACGATCCAGATCTGCCAGCTGGACACGGTCCTTCCTGCTGGTGGGGCGGTGGAAGTTACCGCCGGCTCGGGCGGCGCGCGACCAGTGCAACCGTTTGCGCCAGCGCGCTATCCATCACCTGGAACCCCCTGCCGTCCGCCTGCGTACGGCTTCGCGACCCCCTTCACGCTGGAGCAAGCGATGCGTACCTCCGTCCCCGGCGCCCTGATGCTCCTGGCCGCCGCTCCCCTCGCCGCCCAGACGCCTCAGCGCTACACCGTGAGCGGCGACAACGTCGCCATCTACAATCTCGCCGGCGCCGTCCGCGTCGAAGCGGGCTCGGCGGGGGACGTCGTGGTCGAAGTGACCCGCGGCGGCGCCGACGCCGCGAAGCTCGACGTGCAGACGGGGCCGATCGGCCCGCGCCAAACGCTGCGCGTCATCTATCCCGACGACGACATCATCTATCCCGCGCTCGGCTGGCATTCGAGCTCCTCCCTCGACGTGCGCGACGACGGCACATTCGACGACGACCACGACCACCGCTTCTTCGGCCGTGGCCACCGGGTCCGTATCCGCGGCGACGGCTCGGGCCTCGAGGCGTACGCCGACCTGCGCGTGCTGGTGCCGGCGGGCCGGCGCGTGGCGGTCCACCTCGCCGTCGGCAAGATGACGGCCACCAACGTGAACGGGCAGCTGATACTCGACGCCAGCTCGGCCGACATCACGGCGAGCGGCATCACCGGATCGCTCGACGCCAACACCGGATCGGGGGACGTGCACACCAGCGACATCACCGGCAGCCTGAACCTCGACACCGGCTCGGGGAACGTCAGCGTCACCCGCGCCAAGGGCGACGATCTCTCCGTCGACACGGGGTCAGGCGATGTGACGATCGATCACGCCGAAGGCCGCTCGCTGAAGATCGAAACGGGATCGGGCAACGCCGACGCGACGGCGGTGACGGCCGACGCGCTCAAGATCGACACCGGCTCGGGGGACGTGACGCTCGAGCTGCTCGCGGGCGGCGGCGACATCTACGTCGACACCGGCTCGGGGGAAGTGAATCTCACGCTGCCGGCGGACTACGGCGCCGATGTCGTGCTCGACACCGGCTCTGGCGGCATCGACCTCGGCGGCATTCCGGTGACGGTGCGGAAGATTCAGGAGGATCACGTCGAAGGCAGAATCGGGGATGGGAAGGGGCGCTTGCACGTCGAGACGGGAAGTGGGGGAGTAAGACTAAAAAAGGCGTAATGGGTTTTGAGTAATGGGTAAGGTCCTAGCGGCTACCTGTTGAGAGCAGGTAGCCGCACGTTTTTGTGGCGGTTCCGCAGAGATTCGATGTCGACTCGGCTGAGACGTTCGCTACAGTTCGTCGATGCAGAACTTCCGTGCTTTGCGTGTTTACCAGCACGCCATTTCATTGACCCTCGAAGTGTACCGACACACCGGACAGTTCCCTCAGGTGGAGCGTTACGGTCTTGTTGCTCAATTACGCCGCGCAGCGGTTTCGATCTCCGCGAATATCGCGGAAGGGTGTGGTCGGATGACCAGGAAGGAATTCATTCGGTTCTTGTCATTCGCCCGCGGATCGGCCGGTGAGCTCGAGACCGAACTGGCGCTCTCTGCTGATCTTGGTTTTCTTCCAAAGCCTGATCATGTGAGGCTCGAATCAGCGACGATCGGCGTACAACGCGAGCTCGGTGCCCTCATTCGACGTCTGGGCAGGCCGGACACCTGATGTGCAGAGCATCTACTCACGACCCATGACCCATAACGTCGTCCGGCTTGATAAATGGCTTTGGGCCACCCGTTTCTTCAAGACACGAGCTGAAGCCTCCCGAGCGATCAAAGCCGGCCGCGTCGACGTCAACGACGTGCGGGCCAAGCCGGCAAGAACCCTCAGCCTCGGCGATCGGATCCGCATCCGCAAGAGCCCCTTCGAATTTCGGCTCACCGTGCGGGGTCTCAGCGAACAGCGCGGGCGGGCGGCACAAGCCGCACTGCTGTACGAGGAGGATCCCGCCGGCAAAGCCGCGCGCGAGCGGCTGGCGCAGCAGTTGCGCATCGCTCCGACACCGAGCTATGAGGGGAAGGGAAGACCGACGAAACGGGACCGCCGCGAGATGGAACGGCTGCGCGGCGACGAGGAGAGCTGAGCGGGGGTGACGCCATGAAATGGGTATTGGTCGCCGGCGTCGTACTGATCGCCGTGATTGCCATCGTGGCCGTCATCGGCGCCTTCATCTCGCGGGATCACGTGGCGGGATCGTCGATCACGCTGCACCAGCCTGCCGATACCGTGTGGCGGGTGGTGCGCGACCAGGACAGCGTCCCACAGTGGTGGCCGGCAATGCGCACGTCGCTGCACCGCGTCGGGCCCGATGGTCGGGATCGCTGGGAGCAGACCCTTTCCGGAAACAAGATGACCTTCGTGATCGAGGCCGACGAGCCGCCGCGGCGACTCGTGACGCGCATAGAAGAGACGCCCGGTGCTCCGTTTGGAGGCACCTGGACGTTCGAGATCACTCCGGACGGAACAGGGAGCCGCGTCACGGTGACCGAGCGCGGCTGGATTGGCAACCCGATCTTTCGTGTGCTCGCGCGTTTTGTGTTCGGGTACTATCGCACCGAAGAGGACTATCTGCGGGCCCTGGGAAAGCGATTCGGAGAGGCGGTCGTTCCCGCGCGCGTCACTGGCGCCACCTGAAAAAGAAACGGCGGGCGCTCGGCCCGCCGTTCCATCCATCACCGCACTGCGCCGCTTAGCGGCGCCGGGCGTTGGCCAGGAGGCGCAGGATCTCGAGATACAGCCAGATCAGCGTCACCATCAATCCAAACGCCGCGTACCATTCCATGACCTTGGGTGCCCCATGCTCTGCCCCGCGCGCGATGAAGTCGAAATCGAGCGCCAGATTGAGCGCCGCAATGACGACGACGACCAGACTGAACACGATCGCTCCGGTCCCACCGTACAACAGCGGTACGGACACGTGGAAGAATCCCAGGACGATCGACACGAGGTAGAACAGGGCGATCCCACCGGTCGCCGCGAAGACGATCATGCGGAACCGGTCGGTCACCTTGATGATCCCCGACCGGTACAGCATCAACATCACGGCCAGCACGCCGAACGTCAGGCCGATCGCCTGGAAGACGATGCCGTGCAGCTGTGTCTCGTACAATGCCGAGAGCGCGCCCAGCGCCAACCCCTCGGCCAGCGCGTACACCGGAGCGGTGATGCGTCCCCACGTCGGCGCGAAGATCGTCGCGAGCGCCGCCGCCGCGCCCACCAGCAGTCCGCCCCACAGGTAGGGCATCAGCTGGGCGACGTCCTGTGTCTGGAAATAGCGGGTCCACACCCAGGCGGCACTGGCGACGACGAGCAGCAGCAGAAACGCCGTCTTGTTGATCGCCCCTTCGACCGACATCAGCTCGCCGGCGTCCGCCTGCGCGTACTGGCCGGCCCGCTGGAACGCCTTGTCGTTGAGCACCGGATTTGCCATACGTCCCTTCGAAGTGTCAGGAAGTGCCCGGAATATAACCCAGCCGCTCGATCTCATTCGACTCGAACACGTTGACGCCGCGTGGCGCACGAAGCGCAACGCGCACCATCGCTTCCGCGACCGTCGCGGCGGCGATCGGGCGGTACTTGCGCAGCGGTCCCACCATCGCGAATGCCGTTCCCCGCATCACCGCCACACCGATCGACTCGCCCGGGCGTTGCTCGCGACGCTCGCCGACGAGGATCGACGGGCGGAAGATCTGTCGGCCCTCGAATGGCAGCGCCGACACGGCCGCTTCGGTCTCTCCCTTTACCCGACTATAGAAGATCCGTGACTTCGGGTTCGCGCCGAGCGAGCTGACGAGCAGGAGCTGCTTCGCTCCCGCTCCGAGCGCCAGGCTCGCGAGCGACACCACGAACGTGAAGTCGACCTGCCGGAATGCCGCCTCCGAGCCCGCCTGTTTCATCGTGGTCCCGAGACAGCAGAACACGTCGCTGGCGCGCGGAAACTCGAACTCTGCCGTGCCGAGCCGGTCGAGCTCCACGACGCGCTGCTCGAGCCGGGGATCGGAACGATCCAGGGGGCGCCGGCCCAGGGTGATCACCCGGGTGTAGGCCGGCTCGCGGAGCAGCCGGTCGAGACAGCGACCGCCGACGAGCCCGGTCGCTCCCGCCACGAGTGCCACGCGATCGGTCATTGCAGGTCGGCGAACGCCCGGTTGAGGATCGGATACTGGCGCCAATCCTTGT
Organism: Gemmatimonadales bacterium; assembly: GCA_035262825.1. Classification (GTDB taxonomy): domain Bacteria; phylum Gemmatimonadota; class Gemmatimonadetes; order Gemmatimonadales; family GWC2-71-9; genus DASTHG01. The sequence goes on from DATFSB010000064.1 coordinate 6,347, forward strand.
AGTCGAAGTGCCACCACTCGTCGTAGTTGCGCGTGAACCCTTCATCTTCCATCACGCGCCGCAGCAGGTCGCGCCGCCAGCGCTCTAGATCGGTCGTCACGGGGTAGTCGGGGAACGAGCGCTCCGTCGCTTCATCGTACGTGCCGCCCATGTCGAGCGGCTTCCCGGTGCGCAAGTCGTAGATCGTGAGATCCACGGCGCAGCCGCGGTTGTGCCGTGAGCCGTGGGCCGGATTCGCCACCATCCAACGCTCTGCCGGCGGCGTCGCGTCCCAGAACGTTTTGGTCACGTACCAGGGCCGGTACCCGTCGTGGATCAGGAGCCCGTACCCCAATGCGCGCAGCTTCTGATGCGCCCGCAGCATCGCCTCCGCGGCGGGCCGCTGCAGGAAGGCGTGCGCCGTCGAGTAGAAGACGCTCCCCAGGAAATTGTTGGTCGTCGCGTAGCGAATGTCGAACCGGATCGTCGGGTCGAGCGTCGCGAGGTCGACGAGCTCGGGAGCGCGGAAGCTGCCGCTTTCGGCGGGCGGCCGCTCCGTCTGGGCGAGGGCGAGCAGCTCTGCGACGGGGCGAACCGGCAGCACCTTGAGCTGGCCGCTGCCCGCGGGACCAATCGCTCGGCGCGGAAAGCTCACCGCCCCAGCGACTGCGAAGGTCGCGGGCCCGCGCCGAGTGCCGAGGAAGGTGATCCGCTCTCCGACGTACATGCTGCCCGCCGGAAAAGCGAAGATGCTGTCCGAGACACGAGTCAGCTCGTCGTCTTCGACCCACTCGATCAGTGCATGCAACGTCCCGCGGCGCTCGTAGATGAATAGCGTCTCGTATCCCCAGCCATACTCCCCGAACAGGCGCCCCCACCGTGCGGGTGCGGGCGGCGGTGGCGGCTCGACCGCCCGCGCGAAGCTATCGGCCCCGAGTACGACATGGTTCGAGAGCAGCCGGATCGAGCCGCCGTAGGTCAGGGCATCGTCGAAGACCAGTGTGTCCCCCGACGTCCGGATGCGCGACGGCACGACGCCGCCGTCCCGGGCGAGATACAGCTCGCTCTGGCGCTCGAGCAGCTCCACGGTCGATCCGTTCTTCCCGCCCTTCGCGTAGTGTCCCGCCGCCGCGCGAGCGGACCCCGGGGCCAGGGGCCCGGTTTCGGGGGGCTCCGGGACCGGCTTTCCGTCGCGTACGGCGAGCATGGCGCGCAGTGCCGCGTCGGCGATGCGGTCGGTGACGCTGTTGGCGCCGTCCGTCGTCGTCACGACGACGGCGCCGAGCCGTTCGTCGGGCAGTGCGGCGAGCGTCGTCGCAAAGCCGTAGATCGCGCCGTCGTGGCCAACCCGGCGATGCCCGTCGAAGCGCGATACAAAAAAGCCGAGGCCGTTTCCTTCTGTCGCCCCGGAGTCGGCGAACTGCGGCACCCACATCCGCTCGAGGGTCGCGCGGGAGATCACCGGGTTCGAGTCGGCGAACAGCGCCGCCAGGAATTTCCCGAGGTCGAGCACCGTCGTATACAGTGTGCCGCTGGGCGCGTTGCGGCGGAAGGTGGGCGCGACGAAGTGTCGCCCGTCGGGCGCCCACATGAAGGCGGTCGCCACATCGGGCGCGAGCTCCGGTCCGGGCTCGAAGAATGCGCTGCGCGTCATGCCCAGCGGCACCAGTACTGAATCGTGCATGTAGTGGGGGAATGGCTCGCCCGCGGCCCGCTCGAGCGCGAGCCCGACCACCTGCAGCGCCCCGTTGGAGTACTTGTAGCGCGATCCCGGCCGGTAGACGAGCGCGGTGCGGTTGAGACTCGACACGACGTCGGCGAGCGGTGGCGCGGTCGAATCGAAGTAACTGCCCACCGGCGGCTCGCGCACCAGGCCGGAGTGATGGGTCATCAGCTGGCGCAGCGTGATCGTCCCGCCGAAGGGATTCGTCGGATGGAAATCGGGAAGCGCCTGCGTGACCGGGGCGTCGAGGTCGAGCGTACCGCGCTCCACGAGACGCATCAACGCGATATCGGTGAACAGCTTCGACACCGACCCCACGCGGTACACGGTGCGGGCGGTGGCCGCCACGCTGTCGCGCGGATTGGCGAAGCCGAATCCCCGCGCCCAGACGGTGCTGTCCCTGTCGACGAGGACGATCGACACCGCGGCGAGATCCTTGTCCTTCATCTCGTGGGTGATGTACGCGACGAGTCGCGCGGCGGCCGCGGCATAATCGGCTCGGGGCCCGATGGAGTCCTGGGCACGGAGCGGGGCAACACAGAGCGCAAACGCGGCGGCTGCCAGGAGACTACGGGTCATGGCGAATCGATCCTCGAGCATTGGAGGCGTCACGCTGTTCCCCTGGCGCGGCGCCATACCCACCAATAGAGCAGGACGTTCACGGCGACAACGAGCGCGCCGAGTACGACCTGGCCCCGTGGGGTGAGGCCGTCGGGGTAGACGAGACGCGTGATGTAGTGATCGATGAATCCGCCGGTGTAACCGGCCTGGCCGGCACGGGCGCGCAGCGCGTTTTCGAGCGGCGTCAGGGGACAGGTTTTGGCGAAGAACTCGACCCAGACACCCCACGCCACGGCGGGGAGGTGCAGCCACATCCACCAGCGCCGCTGCAGTACGAGCAGCGCCCCGCCGATCACGAAGACGATGTAGGCGAAGTGCAGCAGCATGATACCGTCGGCGAGGATGCGATAGAACATCGGTGCTGGAAGGCTACGCTAACCGCAACTGGCCGCCTAGTCCCGCCCGCTGCATCTTCACCGGCGCGCCATGTACACGCTCACCGCCGATCGCATCCTGCCCTGCACGATCACCGGCTCCTGGCCGCGGCCGCGCTGGTTCGACCTCAGCATGTGGGGCCGGCCGAT
>DATFSB010000065.1:0-2336 GCA_035262825.1 Gemmatimonadales bacterium
CCCACGGCGACCACCACCCGAACTCCCAATAGCCGTAATACCAGCTCGGCCCCTCGTTGGCGCCGGTGACCTGCTGCTGCTCCTCGTCGGCGTTCTCGTCGCCCCCCTCCTGCTGCTGCGGCTGCGTAGCGCTCGCCACCGGCGGCAACCCCGCGGTGCGCAGCGACAGGTCCACCGCCTCGAGTCCCGCCGGCAACGCGTCGTCCACGACGATGAAGTTGCGCAGCTCGGGCACCGTGACGCGCAGCTTCACCCGCACCAGGTCGCCCTCGACGGCACGCGTGATCGGCACCGGCCGGTCGTAGCGCTCATACCAGCGCTCGACCCGGATCCCGGCATCGGCAGGGGACACAGGCCGCCCTGCGGGCACTGCTTGCACTGTCACATAGAAGAAGACCGGCGCCCCGCCGCCCTCGGCTGCGAGCAAGACTTGTAACGCCTGCTTGCCGTCGGGACGGTTCGCCACGAGTCCCGTCAACGCGACGGTGGTATCGCTGAATGTGCCCCCCGCCGGCTTGTCGAAGAGAATTCGCGTGCCGCGGAACACACGCACCTGCCGGTCCGCGCCGGCGCGGCGATACGTCTCGTAGCGCGCCAGCGCCTCGACCGCGGCGGCATAATCCTGCGTGTCCCACCACCAGTCGGGCTGCGCGCGGCCGCGCGCCGCGACCGCCTCGACGAGCGGGCCGATCAGCGCGTTGCCGGGATCGACCGCCAGTGTCGCCATCAGCAGGCGCGCCACCGGTCGCGCCGACGACTGGAAGTAGAAGTACTTCGCCGACCAGTCGGTCGGCAGCACGGCGCGGCGCCCCTGGACCGTGACCTGCGCCCACGCCGGCTCGAGCAGCGCTCGCGCCGCTCCGATCTCGCGGCGCCGCGCCAGCATCTCGGCGAGCAACGCCCGGTCTTCCCACGACAGCCCGCGCATCCGCTGCAGCAGGTCGTTCTCCACCGCGATGTCGGGGAAGCCGGCGCGGCTCAGGAAATCGGCCGCCGCCACGCGCTCGCCGAGCTGGACCTTCTGGTCGTCGTACCAGTGGAAGACGGGGATGTAGAGCTGCGCCTGCTTGTGCAGCGATCCCGACAGATACACGACGAGTTTCCCCATCGCAGAATCGTTCACGGGAATCCCGGCGGCGCGCGCAGCGAGCAGCACCCGTCCCGCATCGGCGCTGAGCCACGGCGACGACCAGTCGGTCTTGCTCCACAACCCGATGGCACCGTCGTCGCGCTGCCGGCCGAGGAGAATCGCGACCGCCGTGGCAATTTCGTTTTGCGCGTCGCCAGTCACGAGCGGCTTATTGAGCTGCTTCTGCGCCCGGTACAACGCGATCAGTGGCAGCGCGACGCTCGACACCTGCTCCGAGCAGTAGTAGGGATAGATGCGCAGCGTCTCGCGGTAGCCGCGAATCAGCGCGAGCGGCGACGCGCCGTACGACAGCACGAGCTTCGAGCGCGCGAGATCGAGCTGCTCGTCGAACACGAACTCGGCGCTCGTCGTGTCCTGTAGCGTGCCGGCGACCTCGAACGCCTGCGGATGATACGGCAGCCGGATCGGGAGCCGCGTCTCCACGGCATCGGCGTTGGCGCCGCTCGATGCCTTGAAGCGGAACGCCGCGGTGTCACCGGGGGACCCCTTGAACGTGAAGCGGACCTCGCGGCCGCGACCCGCCTCGAGCGTCGCCGTCTTCGTCGCCGCGCCGACGAGCGTCGCGCCTTGCACCTGAGCCTGGACGGTCGCCGCGGGTGTGCCCGGAATGCGGCTGTTCACGACCACACCGGCGAGCAGCGAGTCACCCTCGCGCAGGAAGCGGGGCAGGGCGGGCCGGGCCAGAAGCGGTCGAGTGACGAGCAGCTTGGCGTCGCCCGATCCGTAGCGGTCGCCCGTCGTCACCGCCACCGCCATGAGGCGGAACGTGGTGAGGTTGTCGGGGAGCTTCGCGACCGCGACGGCGTGGCCGGCGGTGTCGGTGACCACCGAGCCGAGGAAGAACGCCGTCGTCTGGAAGCGCGAGCGCAGGATCCCCTCGACGTCCATGCCGCCGCCGCCACCGGGAGCGCGCTGGCCTTTCTCCCCTTCGGTCACCTGTGCCGCGACCGACGTCAGGTTCGAGGCGAGCCGCATGCCGAGGCCGCGCGGCCGGTAGATCAGGGACACGGGGTCCGGGACCTGGTATCCGGTGAGCGACAACACTCCCTCATCGACCGCCCACAGCGTCACTTCGGCCTTGCGTCCCTTGCCCGCCGCGTCATGCACGCTCACGTCCACGCGCGCGCTGTCGCCCGGCCGGTACTCGGAGGCGAGCGCCTTCACCGCCACGGTGAGCCGCTTCGTC
>DATFSB010000066.1:0-11923 GCA_035262825.1 Gemmatimonadales bacterium
TGCGCGCCCGCAGCGCCGGCGACGAGTGCCACGTCGACGCGGTCGTTGACGAGCACCGGGACGGCGAGCTCGGCGGTGAGCGCCCGCGTCAGGCTCACGAGATCGCGGACGGTCGCGTCCTTGCCGCGGACCTGCACCATCGTGGCGCCGCCCTGCACCGCGGCGCGACACACGGCGAGCGCATCCCGGCCGGCCAGCAGCACGGGATCGGTGATGACCATCAGGCGCAGCTGATCGACGAGGGCCATGGAGTCCGACAAAGCTATCGCGGTCGTCTCGGCAAAGGGCGCGGCGCGCTGGGCGGCGGGGCATCCCTGGATCTACAAGACCGACGTCGTCGCGTCGCCGCGGCGCGGGCCCGGCATCGTGCAGGTGCACGACCGCCGCGGGGCGCCGCTCGGCCCGGCGCTGTTTTCTCCGCGCAGCGAGATCCGCCTGCGCTTTCTGACGGCGCAGCCGCAGCCGATCGACGCCGCGTGGTGGCGCTTCCGCATCGCCGCCTGCGCCGCCCGGCGCGAGGGGATCGCCGCGACGGCGTATCGCGTGGTCCACGCCGAGGGCGATGGGCTGCCCTCGCTCGTGGTCGACCGCTACGGCCCCTACGTCGTGGCGCAGCTGTTGTCAGCCGGCCTCGAAGCGGTGCGTGCCGACGTGCTCGACGGCATCCGCGAAGCGCTCGAGCCGCGGGGGATCCTGTTGCGACATGACACCGCGGTGCGTCGCCACGAGGACCTGCCGCTCGAGGTCGAGCTGGTGCACGGCGAGGTCCCCGACGCCGTCGAGGTGCGTGAGGGGGACGTCCGCTACCTCGCCGCGCCGCGTCACGGCCAGAAGACGGGAGCGTTTCTCGATCAACGCGAAAACCGGCTGCTCGTCGGCGCCCTGGCGCGGCCGGGCGGGCGCGCGCTCGACGTGTTCACCTACCACGGCTCGTTCGCCTTGCAGCTGGCGCGTACGGCCGGCGCGGTGCTCGCCGTCGACCAAAGCCGCGAGGCGCTCGACCGCGCCGCCCAAAACGCCGCGCTCAACGGCCGCACCACGATTACCTGGCGGGAGGCGAACGCGTTCGACTTCCTGCGCACGCTGGAACGCTCCCGTGAGCGTTTCGACACGGTGGTGCTCGATCCACCTGCGTTCGCCAAGACGCGCGCCAGCCTGCCGCGGGCGATCGCGGGGTACAAAGAGATCAACCTGCGTGCGATGCGCCTGCTCGCCCCCGAGGGACTGCTGTTCACGGCGTCCTGCTCGTATCACCTGCGCCGTCCGGAATTTCTCGAGATGCTGGCCGACGCGGGGCGCGACAGCGGGCGCCGCCTCGAGCTGCTGCGCCTCACCGGGGCCGCCTCGGACCATCCCGAAATCCTCACGATCCCCGAGACCGGGTACCTGAAAGGCGCCGTGCTGCGGGCGCTGGACTGACATCCCGTTGACTCCCGGAGCCTGCCTTACAACCTTGCATCCATGCCATCGGCCCGGCTGGAAGGGGGGGCGCGCGATCGGGCGACCCTGGTCCGCCGTGTCCTGGTCGGACTGTTCTTCGCCAATCTGGCCGTGGTCATCGCGAAGCTCCTGGTGGGGCTCGCGGCCCGCTCGCTCGCCGTGCTGGGCGACGCCCTGCATTCCTCGGTGGATGCGGTCAACAACGTACTGGCCCTCATCGTCGTCCGCGTGGCGGCGCGGGCCCCGGACGAGGAGCATCCCTACGGGCACGGCAAATTCGAGACGCTCGGCGCCCTGGCGCTCGTCGGATTTCTCTCGATCACCTGCTTCGAGCTGGCGCGTGGCGCGATCGAGCATCTCGCCGGGGCACACGCCCCCCCGGCTGTCTCCGACCTGCAGTTGATCATCCTGGTGGCCGGACTGGGAGTGAATGGCACGGTGGCCTGGTATGAGCGCCGGCGCGGTGAAGCGCTGCGGAGCGAGCTGCTCGTCGCCGACGCGGCGCATACGCGCAGCGATGTCTACATCTCCGTCGGGGTCATCGCAGGGCTATTGTTGGCGCGCCGCGGGCTGTGGTGGGCCGATCCGGCGATCGCCCTGGTGATCGCCCTGCTGATCGTTCGTGTCGCGTACCAGATCACCCAACGCTCGGTGCCGATCCTGGTGGACGAACGGGCCGTCCCGAAGGACGCCATTCGGAACGCAGCCGAAGGCGTGAGCGGCGTGCAACGGGCGTACGACATCCGCTCACGCGGCGGCTCCCAGGTGCGCTACGCCGAAGTAACGATCGCCGTCGACCGCAACGCCAATGTCGCGTCGGCGCACGCCATCGCCGACGCGGTCGAGTTGCGGCTGAAACGGGACCTGGAGCTGAACGAAGTCACGGTGCACATCGAGCCATGCTGACGACCGCTGAGACCGGCGCCCGCGCCCGGCGGCCTCGCCGCGTGGCGCGCTCGCTGCGCCAGGAGTACGAGGAGTTCCTGTTCCAGCGCATCGAGGAATACAAGAACTCGCTGTCGCGCGCGGTGCTCCTGGAAATCGGCGACGAAGCGGTGCGTGAGCTCGAGACCGCCGCAGCCGATCAGTACCTGCTCACAGAAGTGCTGCTGCTCGAGCACGTCGACCGCATCATCATGCGGCGACTGCGCCTGCCGACGTTCCAGCGCTGGTCGCGCACGCACCGCGCGCTGCGCGCCGCGCAGCGCGAGCCGACCCACTGGGAGCTCGAGGCGGGGATGCCGCTGGTGCACTGGGCGCGGCGGCTCGAGCCGGGGGACGCTGCAGTCGTCGTCGGCGCACCCGCGCTCCCGGCAGCGTTGTTCGTCGCGGCGCACGATGTAGAGGTGCTGCTGCTCGACCAGGAGCTGGCCGCCGTCGAAGCAGCCGAGGCACGGGCTGTCTCCGAGCAGCTGGCCGGCCGCTTCCACGCCCTGGTGGTGCAGTTCGGCAGCTGGATGCCAGACGTTCCCGTGACGCTCGCGGTGCTGCATCCGGTTGCGCTCGCCGCGCTCCCCCCCGAATCGCGCCGCTCCCTCGTCGCCGATCTGCAGACCCGCACCCCGCCGGGGGGCGTGCACATCGTGCTCCCCTGGGAATCGGTCGAGGACAAGACGGTAATCCCCATCGCCACCGACACGCTGCTCGAGCAGTACGCGGCATGGCAGGTGGAGCGGCGCCCGCGCGGCCGCCGGGGGGGCTTCGCCGCGACAAAACCCGCAGGTCGCGTCGAAACCGAGGCGCGTCAGTCGGAATGACACGGGGCGACACGTGTCAGAATGTCGAAATCGTCCCCTGCCCATTATTGTAAATCACATATTGATAATGGTTTAACTGCCAGGCGGAAATGGCCCTCCGCTTGCCAAAGCGAAGGCCATGACCAGTCTTCCGCTCGTGCTCGATAACGAACCGATCGGCATCATCCTGCGCGCGGGTCAGCGGCTGGCGCGGCCGGCGCGGATCTGGGCGTACTGTTGGTGCGCCGATGACTCCGAGTCCGGAGACCACGTGCACCAGCGGCTGCCGGTCGACCCCCATCCCGCGGGGACCTGAGACCGCACGTCGAAACTCGCCTGCGCGAGCGCGGGGCCGGCAGCAATGCCGGCCCCGCGTTGCATTTCGGGGACCGGGCTCGGGACTATATTATCGGCGCGATCACGCACGATGCCCTGACCTCGCCCGCCACCGACCGTCCTCAGCCCATGCCCGATACAATGCAAGCCGTCGTGAAGGAGTCTCGCGCGCCCGGTCTCGTGGTGCGAACGGTCCCTAAGCCGCGCGCCGGCCCTGGAGAGGTGCTGATCGCGGTGCGCCACGCAGGGGTGTGCGGCACCGATCTGCACATCGCCGACTGGGACAGCTGGGCGCAGGGGCGGATTCACCCTCCGATCGTGGTCGGCCACGAGTTCGCCGGAGAGATCGTGGTCGTGGGAGAAGGCGTGACGGAGCTGAAGGTCGGGCAGCTCGTGACGGCGGAGGGGCACATTATCTGCGGCCACTGCCTGCAGTGCCGCACCGGCAACGGCCACATCTGCCGCAACACCCGCATCATTGGCGTCGACCGCGATGGAGCCTTCGCGGAATTCATCTCGATGCCAGCGACCAACGTGCTGACGCTGGATGGCATCCCGACCGAGATCGGCGCCATCATGGACCCGATGGGTAACGCCTTCCACACCGTGCTGACCGCGGATATCCCCGGCAGCACGGTGTTCGTCGTGGGGTGCGGGCCGATCGGATGTTTCGCGGTCGGCATCGCCCGCGCCGCCGGAGCGGCCCGTGTGATCGCCTCGGATGTGAACCCGCGCCGCCTCGCCCTGGCGCAGAAGATGGGCGCCCACGTGGTCATCAACGCCCGGGAAGCGGACGTGGAAGCGACGGTCCGCGCCGAAACGGGCGGCGAAGGCGTGGACGTCGTGTGCGAGATGTCAGGGGTGCCGCAGGCGTTACACCAGGCGTTCCACACCGTGCGCATGGGCGGCCGCGTACAGCTGCTCGGCATCCCGCAGGGCGACGTGAACATCAATTTCGCCGACGAGATCATCTTCAAGGGCATCACTGTGTACGGGGTCATCGGCCGCAAGATGTACGAGACGTGGCACCAGATGCGACGCTTCCTATCCGCCGGACTGCTGGACCCCCGGCCCGTGATCACGCACCGTTTCCCCCTTGCCCACATCGATCAGGCCATCGCCGCCATTCGCTCCGGCGACGCGGGCAAGGTCATCCTGGAGATCGCATGAGCTTCGCTACGAGCCTCGCCGCCGAGCTGGAGCAATTCAAGCGCGACGGCGTTTACAAGCGCCTCAACTACCTCGAGGGGCCGCAAGGGCCACGCACTCGCATGGAAGGCCGCGGGGAGGTCGTCATCCTCTCGTCCAACAACTACCTGGGGTTGTGCAACGAGCCCGAAGTGGTGGCGGCAGGCCATGCGGCGCTGAACCGCTTTGGCGCCGGAACGGGGTCGGTACGCTTCATCTGCGGCACGTTCAGCATCCACCGCGAGCTCGAGGCCGCGCTCGCGCGCCTCGTCGGGTGCGAAAGCTCGCTCACCTACGTGAGCTGCTGGAACGCCAACGAGGGGCTGTCTCCCACAATTCTGACGGAACAGGACATCGTCATCTCAGACCAGCTGAACCACGCGTCGATCATCGACTCGATCCGCATCGCCAAGACGATCACGAAATGCCAGACGTCGGTGTACCGGCACTCCGATATGCAGGATCTCGAGGAGAAGCTCAAAGCGGCGAGCGGCGCGCGCCGTCGCATCGTCTTCACCGACGGCATCTTTTCGATGGAAGGCGACATCGCCCGGCTGCCGGACATACTCGCGCTGGCTCGCACTCACGACGCGATCGTCGCCGTGGACGATTCCCACGCCACCGGCGTGCTCGGCGCCACCGGCCGGGGGACAGCCGAGCACTTCGGGGTGGTGGGCCAGGTCGACATCATCACCTCGACGCTCGGGAAGGCCCTCGGCGGCGCGGCGGGGGGCTTCACGGCCGGCCCGCTCGCCCTGACCGACTACCTGACCCAGCGGTCCCGGCCACAGCTCTTCAGCAACGCCCTCCCGCCGACCGTCGCCGGCAGCGCGCTCGCCGCCGTGCAGGTGCTCGAAGCCCACCCCGAGCGCGTGCGGCGACTGCACGAAAACGCGCGCTACTTCCGCGAGCAGCTCATGAGCCTCGGCTTCAAGCCGCTGCCGGGCGAAACGCCGATCGTCCCCGTGATTCTCGGCGAAACGGCGAAAGCGATCCAGATGAGCGACCTGCTGCTCGAAGAGGGCGTGTTCGTAACCGGGTTCGGATACCCGGTCGTCCCTCAGGGGCATGCGCGCGTGCGCTGCCAGCTCTCGGCGGCACACACGAAGGACGACCTCGATTTCGCGCTGCGTGCGTTTCAAACGGTGGGGCGGCGTCTCGGGTTGATTTGAGACATCGTTAGGGCATCATCGATACACCAAGACACTGGTTATTCGGTATTTATTCGGTAACGGGCCAGATGACTTCAAGTAGTTTCGCAGTGCAAGCTCTTAACCGACATTACAGCAACATGCTAGCGGTGATCCCACGGCTTGCCAAACGAGCGCCGACTCCTATTTTGGGGGTCCACCGACAGCCCTGATCGGGCTGGCTTGGAACCCGTGGAGGAGTCCGATGAAGCAGACGTCTCGCTTGGCGCTGTTCGCGCTCGTCGCGATCGCCCTGGTCCGGCCCGCCGCCGGGCAGGTCCCGGAGGATCGCTCGCACCGCTGGTATTGGGGCGCCACGGCGGGGGGCTTCGCCTACAAGACCAACGACCAGGGCTACTACATCGACCCGATGATCGGCGTGCACTGGCTCGTCACGGGGAAGCGCACCGCCCTGTACGTGGGCGCGGAGCAGGCGTTCTTCCTCACCTCCGCCCGAGCGACGGTCGTCGACCAGAACACCGGCAGCGCCCACGACGTGACGTTCGATCAGGTGCGGCGCCTGTTCATCGGCTTGATGGCCTTCCCGCTGCAGCAGCATATCGAGCCGTTCGCCGGCGTCGGGGTCGGTCTGATGACGGTCCAGAACCCCACGGCGGACTGTAGCGCCGCGACGCCGACCGCCATCTGCTCCACGCCCGCCGATGCCGCCAACGCCGAGGCCCTGGCCCAGTCCGCGGGCAGCAAAGCGATTGGATGGGCGATCGGGGGCGTGCAGATCAACGTCGGCAAGCTCTCGGTGTTCGGCCAGTACATGATCAATTCCGCGGCGAACAACTTCTTGTTGAGTGGCGCGACGCACACCATCAGCGGCGGGGTGCGATACAGCTTCGGCAGCTCGAAAGAGGATGTGACGTCGGAGCACTGAGCCGCCCGCCTGCTCCGAAACCAGAAGCCCGGGGAAGAACTTCCCCGGGCTTCTGGTTTTCTCAGCGTGACAGCCAGCGCGAGCCGGCGATCACGAACCGCAATGGCCAGTCACGTGCCGTCGTAATGCCGATGCGCGGCGTCACGGCTACGCGGAACCGGGTCCGGCCCCCTGGCAGGATGCGGACCGCCCCCCGCTCGAGCGAGCCGCCGTTGTGTTCGCCGGTGATGCCGAGGGCCTCGCACAGGCGCGCGGGACCGGCGCACAGGGCACCGTCGGGAACATCCCCGCGCCGTCGGCGCATCAGCGCGATCCCTGCGAGCGGCTCGAGCGCCCGAATCAGAACCGCCGCCGGGTAGTCGACGCGCTCGGTGACGGCGTTGAGGCACCAATGCATCCCGTACGTGAAGTAGACGTACGCCGTTCCCGGCGGGCCGTAGAGCGTCTCGGTGCGGGCGGTGCGGCGGTGGCCGTACGCGTGGCACGCGGGATCGTGCGGCCCGACATAGGCCTCGGTCTCGACGATCCGACCCACGACCTCACGGCCACGGATTCGGCTCACGAGAATCTGCCCCAAAAGCCGACGCGCGACCTCGGCAGTGGGTCGCGCGTAGAAGGCTCTGCTTAGGGGCCGATCAGGCCCCGTTTGACGCGCGACCAGAACGAGTCCCCTTCTTCACGGCTCTCCGCGGGCGCCGCGGGCCGTGGCGCTGGCGGCGGTGACGGAGGCGGGGGCGGTGGCGACGCCGAACGCTCTGACTCGTGGGTGCCGTTGTAGGCGTTCGCCCCCCGTGGACGATCCTCGCCATTGCGGTCGGACCGCCCGCCGCCGCAGCCGCCACGACCCCGGCCGCCGCGACGACCGCGAGAGCGCTCACTATCGCCGCCACTGCGCCCTTCCCGACCCTCTCGCCCCTCATAGCCGCCGTGACCATGCCCGCCGTTTCCCTCTCGCCCTTCGCGATTCCCGCCTCGTCCGCGGCCACGGCCGCCACGACCGCGGCCACCACGCTCGCGACGCGGGCGGTCCTCGTCGGAACGGCCGCTCCCCGTCGATGGCGGCTCGCTCGCCGCTGGTGCTGAGGGCCCGCTGCGGGGCGGCATGCGCTCCACCCGCGAGCGGAAATTGGGATCGACTTCCACGACACCGACCCGCGGCACGTCGGGGGCCGCCGGCTTGGGGCCGCGCGAGCCACGCCGGAAGCGCGCGCTGCGCATCGGCATCCCGCGGGATTCGGCCGACTGCTGGGAGTAGGGTGGCGGCGGGGCGGAGGAGGCCGGCTGCGGCGGCTCGTATTCTTCCTCTTCCTCATGTGCCGCTCGCGTCTCACGCACCGGCTCTGGTGCCGGCGTCGGGGCCGCGTCCGCCGAATCCTCCAGGCGGACGCGCACCTCATAAGCCCCTTCATCGTCCCGCGACAGATCGATCAGCTCGGCGTCGTGCGCCTGGCGCAACAGCTTGGGCATGCTGCGCGCATCGACGCGTTTCGTCCCCTCGGGGGCGAGGTCGTTCATCGCTTCGCGCACCGCCTCGGCGCTCACCGTCTGGTCGCCACTGATCTTGCCGAGCGCCTGGCGCAACAGCCCGAAGGCATCACTGACGATCGAGCCCTTCTTCGCCCGGGCCGGCGCGGCCGGAGGGGCTGGCGCGGCCGTGGAAGCCGGCGCCGCGACGGGTTGTGCAACCGGCGCAGCCTCTTCGACCTTGGCACCGAGCGAGATCTCGAACTGCCCGTTGTCGAGCCGTTCGGTGGCGATCAGGCCACGGTGGGCCGCCTCCTGCACGAACTTGCTGAACCGCGAAAACCCCGCGTCCTTTTCGTCGAAGCCCGGGTCGATCTCCTGCATCACCTGCTTCAGGCGATCGGAGCGCATGACGTCGTTGTGCGCCGTCATCTGCTTGACCGCTTCCACCACCAGCTCCCAGGGATCGCGGCGGACATGCTCGACGTCGCTCTCTTTGGTCAGGCCGGCAAGCTCATTGTACGAGAAGTACTCGTCGCAATTCTGGATCAGCAGATCCGAAGAGGACTCTCGGATCCCCACGCCGATCACGTACTTGCCATACTCCTTGAGCTTGAGGACCAGCGACGAGAAGTCGCTGTCCCCCGAGAGCAGGATGAACGTCCCGATTTCCGGTCGCGTGAACACCAGCTCCAACGCATCGATCGCGAGGCGGATGTCGGTAGCGTTTTTCTTGCTCGAGCCATAGGCCGGTGCATAGATGAGGTCGATCGAGGATTCCGCGAGGGGTACGATGTACTGCGGGTAGCGTCGCCAATCGGCGTAGGCGCGTTGGACCGCGACTTTTCCCCTGATGATGTCCGACAGGAGCAGCCGTTTGAGCTCGGACTGCAGGTCGGACCGGATCCCCATGGTGACGTTGTCGAAATCGATCAGCAGAGCGGCGTTGGGTGCGTGGGCGGGTGGTTCCTTGTACGGCGCACGGGCGAGATGCGAATGCTGCGATGATGTGGTCATGGATGTTTCAATACGTGCCGGCCGTTACCGGGTGCGCCTCCTGGGCCGCTCGCTCCAATCCCGATCCGTGGAGCGGCGCCTCGCGCACTCGGCGGGGCCGTGTCGAGCGGCGATGAAGTCGCGCATGGCGCGTCCGTTCATCGTCCGCTTGTTGCGCCCGGTGTCCGCCCCGAACTGGCGCGGCAGCGGGTGGAGCCGGTGTCCGGACGGTGTCCGGCGCTCGAGGCCGGCTCGCCGGTCGCGGACCAGCCGCGCCGTGATGCCGAACCCGAGCGTCACACCTGCCGGGCACATCCCGGTCTCCATCGGGAGTTATTGAAAATAAACAACTTGCGCCCAATACGGAAGCCCGGGGCCTAATCGCCGAGAACCTTGATGATGACACGCTTGCGGCGCTGCCCGTCCCACTCGCCGTAGAAAACTCGCTGCCAGGGGCCAAAGTCCAGCTTTCCCTTGGTGATCGGCACGATCACCTCGTGACCCACCGTGAGGCTGCGCAGGTGGGCGGCGGCGTTGTCCTCCCCGGTCTCATTGTGCCGGTAGCGCTTGGGATCCCACGGCGCAATGGTCTCTTCGAGCCAGTGTTGGATGTCGTGCCACAACCCCGATTCATGATCGTTCACGAACACCGACGCGGAGATATGCATGGCGGACACGAGGACGAGCCCTTCCGACACCCCGCTCGAGCGGACCTGCTCCTCGACGGAGTCCGTGATATCGATGATCTCCTGCCGCTGCTTCGTGTTGAACCACAAATAGTGGGTGTGGCTCTTCATGCCTGCCCCCGATCGCCGGTCAGAATCGTGTCAGTTTGTCGCACCCGACGCATCCCCATAGATTGCGAAAAGATATGCCCCTGCCCTTCCGGCGCCGCATCTTTTTCGTCCTGGTGGCGATGGCCGCCGTCCCCACCGGCCTCGCCGTGGTGGGGTGGGTGCTCACGGTCCGCACCGTGGCCCCCGCGTCGGGTGCGCGGGCGTCGCTCGAAGAAGTGGCGAGTTCGGCGCGGGTGATGCTCGAGCAGGTCGACACCAACCGCCTCGCTCCGGCTGCCCGGGCGGCGATGCGCGACCACATCAATGCGCTGTCGCGCGGCGTGAGCCTCGCGCGGCGCGCCGAACGCTACCTGCGCTATTACACGGCGAGTCTGGCCGCCGTCGTCGTCGCCCTCGGGACGCTGGTGCTGTTCGCCGCCGTGCGCGTGGCTGGACATCTGTCGCGCCAGCTATCGCGACCGATCGACGAGCTCGTCGGCTGGACCCGCCTGATCCGGCAGCGCGAAGCGCTTCCCCAGGGCGCGCCGACCCGGGGGGCGCCGGAGTTCGAGTCGCTGCGCCTGGCGCTGCGTGACCTCGCCGGGGCGCTCGACACAGCGCGCGCCCGCGAGCTCGAGTCGGAGCGGCTGCGCGCGTTCCGCGAAGTGGCGCGCCGCGTCGCGCACGAAATCAAGAATCCCCTCACCGCCATGCGCATCGCCGTCGAGCAGCTCGGCCGCCCGAGTCAGGGACCGGATCAGCGCCGCGCGCTGGCGCTCGAAGTGCTCGCGGCGGAAACCGACCGCCTCGAGCACCTGGCACGCGAGTTCGCCGACTTCGGCCGGCTCCCCGAAGGTCCCACGAGCGAGGTCGACCTGGTGGAGCTGCTGGAGGAGCTGGGGCGGACCGCCGTGCCGGAGCAGGTCGCGGTGGTGGTCCATGCCAATGGCGCTGGCCGCCGCTCGATCCAGGGCCACTACGACCCGCTGCGCCGCGCGTTCAGCAACCTGTTCCGCAATGCCGCCGAGGCGATGGGCGGCCGCGGCGAGATCGACGTCCATGTGGCGGGCGAGGGCCGGGGCTTGGTGGTGGCGGTGGCGGACCACGGACCGGGGATCCCGCCAGCACTGCGCGGCCGTGTGTTCGAGCCCTATATGACGACGAAAGTCGACGGCACCGGTCTCGGACTCGCGCTCGTGCTCCAGACGGTGGACGCGCACGGCGGTACGATCGCCGCGTCGGAGACGCCGGGAGGCGGCGCCACTTTCACGCTGGTGTTCCCCACATGAGCCCGCGCGTCCTGCTCGTCGACGACGAGCCCAACATCCGCCGCATGGTCGGCGCCCTGCTCCAGGGCGAAGGGTACGAGACAGCCGAAGCCGCCAACGGCACCGCCGCCCTCGCCGCTGTGAAGGACGTCGCTCCCGACGCCATCCTGCTGGACCTCATGATGGGTGGCGGACCGGACGGCATGGCGACGCTGGAGCAGCTGAAACAACAGCTCCCCGAAGTCCCGGTCGTGATGATGAGCGGCAAGGCGTCGCTGACCGACGCGGTGCGGGCCACCAAGCTCGGCGCCTTTCAGTTTCTCGAAAAGCCGTTGACGCCCGAGGGGTTGCTGGTGGCGGTGCGCAGCGCGCTCGAGCTGGCCCGGGCGCGCGCGGAGAATCGCCGCCTCCACGAGGCGCTCGGTCATGCCGACCCGCTCGTCGGCGCGAGCCCCGCGATGGAGGAGCTGCGCGCTCTGATCGCCCGCATCGCACCGACGGACGCCCGCGTGTTGATCACGGGCGAATCGGGGACGGGCAAGGAGCTCGTCGCCTCGTCGATCCACAACCAGAGCGGGCGGGCGGGCCGGCCCTTCGTGACGGTCAACAGCGCGGCGATCCCCCGCGATCTCGTCGAGTCCGA
>DATFSB010000067.1:0-2048 GCA_035262825.1 Gemmatimonadales bacterium
ACAGCGCCGGCTTCGCGACGCTCGACCATTCGGCGGAGTACTACGGACTGGGACTCGCCCTGGGCAACGGCGACGTCACGCTGCTCGAGCTGGCCAATGGCTACCGCGCCCTCGCCGGCGGCGGCGTATGGCGGCCGGTGCGCTGGAACATGAGTGCCGCCGCACCGCTCACCGAGCGGCGCATCATGTCCCCGCAGGCGGCAGCGCTGGTGCTCGACGTATTGAGCGACCCGGTGGCCCGCATGCCGAGCTTCGGCAACGAGACGCCGCTCGACCTTCCCTTCAAGGCGGCGGCGAAGACCGGCACCAGTCGCCACTTCACCGACAACTGGGCCGTCGCCACGACCGGCCGGTTCACCGTAGCGGTGTGGGTCGGCAACTTCAACGGCACGCCGATGCAGGGCGTCGGCGGAATCACAGGCGCGGGGCCGCTGTTGCACCGCGCGGCGCTGCTCGTGGCCCAGCACGTTCCTCCCGGCGTCTTCGCGACGCCCGCCGAGGTCGGCGCGGTGCGGGTCAAGATCTGTCGGTTGTCGGGAATGCGCGCGGGACCGGAATGTCCGCCAGCCGACGAATGGTTCGTTCCGGGGACGGAGCCGACCGCGACATGTGACTGGCACCGCGGCGAGCAGGTTGTGTTGCCGGTTGAGTACGCCGACTGGGCGGCATCGCAGGGTGCCGGTGCAGGTGGCACTCTCGGAGCGGCTGACCCCGGGGCGGTGCCCCGGGGTAGCGCAGCGCTGGTTGCCCCGGGCCAACGGCCCGGGGTTAGCCCACCCGAATCCACCATCGTGGCGTTCCACATCACCAGCCCGCAGGACGGCGACCGCTATTCCGTCCCGGTGGGGACGGACCCGCGCTACGCCACGGTCGCGCTGCGCGCGGTCGGAGGCGCCGGCGTGCACTGGTACGTCGATGGACACATCTGGCGCCGCGACCGCTGGCCGATCGCGCACGGGCGCCATACCATCAGGGCCGTCGATGCCCGCGGCAACGCCGACCAGGTGTCAGTGATCGTCGAGTAATCCGTCACAACCCTTCCCTCGAGGTGTCGTTCGCATGAGTGTCGTGCCGCTGCTGCTCGCCGCCGTCCTGCAACAACCCACGCAACCCGCGCCAGGTCCCGCGACGCGCATCCCCGTCGGGGTCGGCGACACGTCGCCGTTCCGGCGGCTCGCCCTGCCGGCGCCGAACGAGATCCGCACCGGCGCGGGAACACCCGGCCCGCGCTACTGGCAGCAGCGTGTCGACTACACGATCCGGGCGGCGCTCGATACCGGCACACACGGCGTGTCGGGGAGCGAAACGATCCGCTACACGAATCATTCCCCCGACTCGCTGCGCTATCTCTGGTTCCAGGTCGATCAGAACATCTACGCGGAAGGAAGTCGCGGCAGCTTCGTCTTCCCCGAGGATACGCGCTGGGGGGCGCGCGGATTTCCGGGCGGCTACCACATTCGCGAGTTGGCGGCGCTGCGTGGAACCGCGGCAGCGTCGCGGCCCGTCGCCCTGTCGTCCACCGTCAACGGCACGATGCTGCGCGTCGATCTCGACCAACCGCTCGCGCCGGGCGGCGCCGTGACGCTGTCGCTCGAGTTCGCGTTCCAGGTCCCCGAGCACGGCTCTGACCGGATGGGCCGCGAGCGCTTCAACGAGGGATGGCTGTACGAGATCGCCGAGTGGTATCCGCGGCTCGCCGTGTACGACGACGTGCGCGGCTGGAACACCGAGCAGTACATCGGGCAGGGCGAGTTCTACCTCGAGTACGGCGACATCGATTTCTCGGTGACGGTGCCGCGCAGCTTCATCGTGGCGGGGAGCGGCACGCTCCTCAATCCGCTGGAGGTGCTCACCGCAGCCCAACGCACCAGGCTCGCCCGCGCCCGCACCGCCGACTCGACCGTCGTGATCGTGGCGCGCGACGAAGCGGGCAAGCCGGAGACACGGCCCGCTGGAACGGCGCCCACTCTCACTTGGCACTTCAGCGCCAAGAATGTGCGCGACGTCGCCTGGGCCGCGGCCCCCAACTTCGTGTGGGACGCGAGCGG
>DATFSB010000068.1:0-2912 GCA_035262825.1 Gemmatimonadales bacterium
CCGCCATGTCGGCATGCTTCCCGGCCGACCCCTGCGCCAGGTCGGCGCCGAACTTCACCGTTCTGCCGATCGCACCGGCGACGTAATTGAGCACGTTGACGGCCGCGACGATCTGCCCCCCGTTCGCGTACTGCGCCGCCATCCCGCCTGCGACGGCGAGCGGCGCGGACGTTCTCGTGAACTCGGTAGCAAGGCGCTCGATGACGGCGAGGTCGACCCCGATCGTCTTGGCGACATCGTCGGCCGCCGGCAATCCGAGACGCGCCGCGTCGGCGGGGACATTGCCCAGCCGCTTCGAGACGATGACCTGCGCCATCGCCAGCGCCAGCATCCCTTCGGTTCCCGGATTGATGTTGATCCATTCGTCGGCGATCAGCCCCGTCTGCGGCAGCCTGGGGCCTGCGAACACGAATTTCGCCATCGACGCGTTTTGACCGGATTCGAAGCTGTGCGCCCGCGTGAAGGCGTTCTGGAAGCCGACGGGGGAAAGCCACGTCTCCATGAAGTCGGCGCCGAACGACATGATGTAGCCGGCCGCGGCGAAATCGTAGGTCGGGATGCCGGCGTCACCGAACGCGAGCCGGTTGCCTTCGCGCAGCGCCTCGAACGCGAACGGCTCGTAGGTGACGTGGCGCCCGCCCACCTGCTGCATCCACTCGTCCACCAGCTCGCCGAAACTGCCGGTCTCGACGCCGGTGACGAACACGATGCCCTTCCCGCGCGCCGCCGCCACCTTCTCCTGCAGGGCCCCGATCGCCTTGTCCCAGGTCGTCGCTTCGAGCGCTCCCCCGGCGGCGCGCTGCATCGGGCCGGTGACGCGGTCGGGGTTGTACAATCCCTGCAGCCCCGCCTGCCCGCGCGCGCACAGCCGCCCGTGGTTCACCGGAGAATCAGGATTGCCCTCGAGCTTGATGGCGCGCCCTTCGCGCACTTTCACGTGCAGCCCGCACCCGGCGGCGCATTCACGGCAGGTGCTGGAGTACCAGGTCGCGACGCCCGGTGTCTGATCCTCGGGAGGAACGACGTAGGGGATGAGCTTTTCCGTGGGCTCGGGGCCGATGCCGCAGCCCGACAGCGCGGCGGCTCCGCCGCCTGCGACGCCGAGCACTTGGAGGAACCGCCTCCGATCCATCCCGTCGCTCATATCGTCTCGCCCACTAGTAGTGACACACCGAGCAGTCGCGGCTGACATTGCGCGCGATGTGACAGCTGATGCACCACCCCATCTTCAGCGTGGACACTTGGCTGACCTGCGCCATCCCGTTGATCTGGCCGTGACAGTTGGCACACGACTCCGGTCCCGTCCCGAGCACCTTGATGTGGCGCATGTGCGGGAAATGGACGAACCCTGGCAACGCGTGGACCCGGATCCACTCGGGAGGTTTCCTGTTCGCCCAGGCGGTACGCACCTTCCCGATTTCGGTCTGATGCGATGGAGTCGATCCGGAAATGATCTGATGGCAGCCGAAGCAGGTGCGCAGCGCCGGGATCCCCGGCTCGGTCGATACCGCCACCGTATTGTGGCAGTACATGCACGGAATCTGGTCCTGGCCGGCGTGGATGTCGTGTCGGAAGAAGATCGGCTGACGGGGGCCCTGCAGTCCCGCGGTGTCGGTGATGACGGGAGCCTTGTAGCCCGGAGTCCCCGGAGCGGCAGAGGCAGCCTGGGCGGCGATTTGTCCGCCGGCCACGGCGATCATCAAGAGTATTCCACTCGCGGTCCTGCACCCTACGGTCGTCGCCAAGGCGGTGGCCTCGATCTCTAACCCAGGTATGGTGGGGCAACGGCACGGCACGGCAACAGCTTGCGGGCGCGAGGAATGTAGCGCGCCCGCCGAATGCCGCACAAGTCCCGGATCAGTCGGAACGCGACAACAGGTGATGCTTGAGTCGGATTACATCCACGAATCCGTCGACTGCTTCGAGGTCGGGGAATTCCATCCAGCACCAGCGGACGCCGTCCACCACTTCGCCGTCGCGCACGGCGTGTTTCACCGCGCGTCCCAGACCGTCTGCGAGGACCAGCTCCTGCTCTTCGCTGTCGTTCAACACGAACGTCCCGCTCACCCCTGATTCCATCGGGTGGAGAAAGCCGAGTTTGCGGCCTCCGACTTCGTACATCCACACCCACTTCCAGGCGATGCCCATGAACACCACCTGCTCGGTGACGTGGCGCAGCGAGCGGATTCCTTCGCGCGCACGCTTGAAGCGTCCGGCGGCGAGCTTGGGGAGATCGCGACTCGGTGAATCGGACTTCGGCCGCGTGCGGGGACTCTTGTAGAGATTGGTCGCCCAGTACTCAGTCGGCTGTCGGGACATCTGGTGCCTCGGCTGTCGGCTGCGGGAGTCGTTTTGGTACGGCGAACGCGCCCCAGAACTTATCCGCATCGTCAACCACCGGCGTATCGCTTTACGTCATGGTGAGTTAGCCCTTCCATGTGTGGAGCGAGCGCGCCGCACTCCGAAACCGCCCCGCGTCGAGCAGCCGCGCGATCGATTGCTGCGGGACCGCCATGCGGCCGTCTGCACCCATCGTCAACTTGATGACATCGCGATCGCGACCGAACCAGCGCGTGCTGGGCTCGAGGTCGGAGGGATAGATACACAACGGCAGCGCCGCGACCGCGAGCGCTGCCTGAGAGCCGATCCCTGATTCCGGCATCGTCCCCGCCCACAGCTGCGCGCCGCTCTCGGCGGCGATGCGGTAGATGCGGCACACCTCCGCGAGCCCGCCGACGCGGTGCACTTTGATGTTCCAGACGCGCGGACCATCGAGCGCGACGATCTGCCGCGCGTGACCCGCGCTCTTGAGCGTTTCATCGAGACAGATCGGCGTGCGCAAGACGCGGCCGAGCTGCGCGTGGCCCACCAGCTCATCGGGGGCAAGCGGCTGCTCGATGTAGAGCAGCCCG
>DATFSB010000069.1:0-12537 GCA_035262825.1 Gemmatimonadales bacterium
ATCACGTGGTCGCCTTCCGGCGCCGTGCGCATCGTCGATCAGCGGGCCCTCCCCGACTCGCTGGTGCATCGCGATCTGGAGACGGTCGACGACGCGGCCACCGCCATCCGCACGCTGCAGCTGCGTGGTGCGCCGCTGATCGGGATCGCCGCGGCGATGGGGCTCGTCGCCGGGCTGCGGGATGCGCGTCGCGGCGGCCGCGATGCATTTCTGGCCCAGCTGCGCAAGGCCGCCGCCAGCCTCGCCGACACCCGTCCCACGGCCATCAACCTGCGCTGGGCGCTATCGCGCATGATCGACGTCGCCGAGCGGACGGCGGGAGACGGTGCGGCGCTGTGGGACCGGCTGCGGCTCGAAGCCACGGCGATCTGGGAGGAGGACCGGGCCATGTGCCGCTGCATCGGTGAGGCGGGCCTGTCGCTGGTCTCCGACGGGGCGAATGTGCTGACGCACTGCAACGCCGGCGCGCTGGCGACCGGCGGGATCGGAACCGCCCTCGCCCCCATCTACCTGGCCCACGAAGCGGGACGCCGCGTGCACGTCTACGTCGACGAGACACGCCCCGTGCTGCAGGGGGCGCGGCTCACGGCCTGGGAGCTGAGCGAGGCGGGTGTGCCCTGCACGCTGCTCGCCGACGGGGCCGCCGGTACGCTGCTGCGCGACGCCCGTGTCGATCTGGTGCTCGTCGGGGCGGACCGCATCGCCGCCAACGGCGACTTCGCGAACAAGATCGGCACCTACTCGGTGTCGGTGTTGGCCCGCCAGCACGGCGTGCCGTTCTATTGTTGCGCGCCCTCCTCCACGATCGATCCGACGACCCCGGACGGCGACGCCATTCCCATCGAGGCGCGCTCCGCTGACGAGGTGAAAGCGATCGCGGGGCGCGCGATCGCCCCGCGCGCCGTGGCCGCCTTCAACCCGGCGTTCGACGTCACGCCCGCGCGCTACGTCACGGCGTTCATCACCGAGCGCGGCCTCGTGCACCCGCCGTTTCGCGGGTGACGACCGTGCGTCCCATCGTCGCCGTGGTGGGCGGATCGGAGTGCACCGGCGCGGAGGCCGCGCTGGCCGAAGAGCTGGGCCGCTGCCTCGCGCAGCGCGGGGCGGTCGTCGTCTGCGGCGGTCTGACGGGCGTCATGGAAGCGGTCGCGCGAGGAGTGCGCGCCGCCGGTGGACTGACGATCGGAATCCTCCCCGGAAACGACGCGCGGGACGCCAACGCCTACATCGACGTGCCGCTCGCGACGGGGATGGGCGAGATGCGCAATGCCCTCATCGTGCGCGTCGCCGGGGCGATCGTCGCGATCGGCGGCGGGACCGGCACACTGTCGGAAATCGCCCTGGCGCTGCGGATCGGGACGCCGGTGGTGGGACTGCACGACAACTTCGCCGGGCTGGCGGCGCTGCCGCGCGTGGTGGATGCGGCTACCGCGGCGGAGTGGGCGCTGTCGCGGGCGGGGTAGGGCAGGCGGCTACGCGCCGGCGCGGCGCAGCGCCGCCTTGACGCGGGCGACGAGCCGGGCGGGATCGATCGGCTTGCGAACGTAGTCGTCCGCGCCGCGATCGATCGCCGTGACCTCCGTATCCTCGGTCGTATTTCCGGTCAGAACGATCACCGGCAACCCGGCGGTCGCGATCGTGCCGCGCAGGCGGTCCAGCACCTCCAGGCCGCCCAGACGCGGCATCTCGAGATCCAGCAGCAACAGGTTGAAGTCCGCCGTGCCTCCGACCAGCTCCAGCGCGGCTATGCCGTCAGGGGCTTCGATGACCTGGAAGCCGTTGCCCTCGAGCACGGCACGGGCCGTGGCCCGGTTCACGGCATCGTCATCGACCACGAGGATGCGGGAGGCGGCCTCGGACTTCGGGGTCGCTGTTTCGGTGTCCCCCGACTCTCCCAGCACGCGCTCGACTTCCTCGAGCGTCGTCTCTCCCGCGATCACCCGCTGCAGGGCCACTTCGCGCAGCAGCCGCAAGCCGGCCGTCAGGGCCGTGCGCTGCAGCTCTGCGGCGGGGGCTCCGGCGGCGATCTGACTCGTCAGCGCCGAGGACGTCGTCAGCACCTCGAGGATCGGGATGCGGCCGCGATACCCCGTGCGTCCGCACTGCGCGCAGCCGATGGCGCGAACGGTGGGCAGCACCTTGTAGCGCGCCGCGAGGCGCTGTTCGTCCGGCGTGCCCCCGTCGCTGGCGGACACGGCGCACTGCGGGCAGACGCGCCGCAGCAGGCGCTGCGCCACCGCACCGCGCAACGCGCCGGCGATTTTCGTGCGATCGACGCCGAGATCCACGAACCGGGCGATGGCGCCGATCGCGTCGTTGGCGTGGAGCGTGGCGAGTACGAGATGTCCGGTGAGGGCGGCCTGCACCGCGACTTCCGCGGTCTCGAGATCGCGGATTTCACCGACGAAGATCACATCCGGATCCTGTCGCAGGATCGAGCGCAGCGCCGATGCGAAGGTCACGCCGCGCTTGGTTTCGACCTGGATCTGGGTGAGTCCGGGGAGCTCGTACTCGACCGGATCCTCCACCGTCATGATGTTGATCTGACCCGTCGCCAGCTCACCGATGGCGGCGTACAAGGTCGTCGTCTTGCCGGATCCGGTCGGCCCCGTGACGGCAACGATGCCGTCGCGGTGCGCCAGGAGACGGCGGAACCGCTCCAGCTCGTGCGCCGGCATGCCGAGGTCGCCGAGCGTCTTGTTGCCCTTGTCGTCCAGCAGGCGGATGACCGCCTTCTCCGCATCGCGGGTCGGCACGGTGGAGATCCGCAGGTCGATGGTGCGTCCTTGCGCATGAACGCGAGACCGTCCGTCCTGCGGGCGCAATCGGTCGGCGATATCCATCTTCCCCATCACCTTGACCCGGGAGACGACGCGGTTCAGCGCCGGCATGGGAAGCTGCATGTGAGCGCGCAGCACGCCGTCGACGCGGAACCGCACCGTCCCGCCATCGCGGCCCGGCTCGAAGTGGATGTCGCTGGCGCCTTCCTTCACGGCGTCGCTGATGATGAGGCTCGTGAGTTTGACGACCGGCGCCGTGTCGACCGACTCCGCCGCCACGGCTTCGGGTCCCGCCTCCTCCAGGACCTGAATGTCGGTTGCCTCCGCGTCCATACGGTCCAGCAGCGTCTCGAGCATGCGATCGGGGGCGTAATGGGATTCGATCGCCCGCTGGATCGCCGCGGGCGATGCCATCTCGAACACTGCCGTGCGGCCCGAGGCAAAGCCGAGCGCCTGTTCGGCGCCGAGATCGGTGGGATTGGTGGCAGCGACGACCAGCTGGCGGTCGGTTTCGCGCAGGGGAAAAACGTGATACTGACGCACCAGTTTTTCCGGGAGCAGCTTCAGCGCCTTCTGCTCGACGCGCGAGAAGTCCGCAGTTCCCAGTCGATACTGACTCCCCAGCCGTTTCGCCAAATCGTCGTCGCTCAAGCCGGCGGCACGGGCGACCGTTCCCCATGCTTCCTGGAGCGGCATGTCGGCGCCGGCCGACAGCGTGTTGGCCGAGGGAAGGTTCACCCGGCGCGCGAACTCGACCAGCCAATGCACCCGTTCCGTCACGCCTACAATTTGTGGAGGAAGGGCTGATCAGTCCTGTCCGTCAAAGGCCTACAAATGGGGAGCGCCACGCAGTCGGGTGAGCTGCTCGATCACCGCGGCACTCTCGGCTTCGAGGCGATTCTGCAGTGCCCGCGCGCCGGGCACGTCTCCGCCCTTTCCGGCCGCCTCGATCTGCTGCAACAGCGCCGCCAGCGATTTCGCGCCGATCGTCCCCGCGGCCGACTTCAGTGCATGGGCTGACCGCTCGATGTCGCCGGCGTTGCCGGAGGTGAGCGCGGTGGTGATCGCGGTGACGCGCTGCGGCGTGCTGTCGAGAAAGGTGTCGAGGATCTGGTCGACCGCCGCCTCAGCCCCGGCGAGGCGCATCTGCTCCCGAAATCCTTCGACGTCGACCGGCGCGATGCCCTGCGATACCAGAACCGGCTCCGCGCGCTCCGTGCCGCTCGGGGCCCATCCTTCGACCGCGGCGAACAGCTCGTGCGCCCGCAGCGGCTTCGTGAGGTAGTCGGACATGCCGTGCGACAGGCAGCGTTCGCGCTCTCCCGAGAGTGCATGGGCGGTCAGCGCGATGATCGGCAGGTTTTTCCCCACCGGCGTGGCCCGGATGGCGTGGGTCGCCTCGAAGCCGTCCATCTCCGGCATCTGAATGTCCATCAGGACGACGTCGTAGCTCGTGTGGGTGACGGCGTCGACGGCCAGCCGGCCATTGGCGACGACGTCGATGTGGTGGCCGCGCTTGCGCAGCATCGCGGCGACGACTTCCTGATTCACCGGATTGTCCTCCGCCACGAGGATCGTGAGGTGGCGGCGTGACTCGGCGATGGAATGGCGGGTGACGACGTCTCCTTTGACGGCTCCTGCCGTTTCCGGATCCGCCAGTACCCGCTTCAGGGCTTCGAGCAGGTCACTGCGCGATGCCGGCTTGGGCAGGTAACCGTCGATGCCGAGGTCGCGGCAGCGCTGTCCATCGCCCGGTTGGCCCGAGGAGGTCAACATCACGAGCGGCGTCCGGCCGACAGCGGCGTCCGCGCGCACCCCCTGCGCCAGCTCGAAGCCGTTCATCTCCGGCATTTCCGAGTCGATGATCGCGAGATCGAACGGCACATCGGCGCGTTGCGCCTGGCGCAGGACGGCGAGTCCCGCCGGGCCGCTGGCCGCCTCCGTGACCTCCATCCCGACGGCCGCCAGCATGTTGAGGACGACCCGGCGGTTGGTGGGATTGTCGTCGACCACCAGCACGCGGCGGGAGGCAAGCGGCGCGGGAGCGGTCGCTGCCGGCAGCGGGACCCCGCTCTCGAGCGGGACGGCGAAACTGAATTCCGTTCCCTGGCCGACCTGGCTTTCTACCGTCAGCTCGCCGCCCATGAGACGCACCAGGCGGCGGCAGATCGCCAGCCCCAATCCCGTGCCACCGTACTGGCGGGTGGTGGACGTGTCGGCCTGGCTGAACTCCTCAAAGATGGCGCCGAGCTTCTCGGATGGGATGCCGATGCCGGTGTCCTTCACGGCAAAGCGGATCAGGTGGCGGCCGTCGGGCGCGATCACGCGCGACGCGGCGACGACCACCTCGCCCTCGTGCGTGAACTTGATCGCGTTCGAGATCAGGTTGGTGAGAACCTGGCGCAGCCGCGTCGGGTCGCCGCGCACGCTCGCGGGCAGGTCCGGGGCGACGTCGGCGAGGAGGTTGAGCCGGCGCTCCCGCGCCCGGATGGCGAGCAGCTCCACCGTCGATTCGATGAGATGCTCGAGGTCAAACGCGATGGACTCGAGATGGAGGTGCTCGGCTTCGATCTTAGAGAGGTCGAGGATGTCGTTCAACAGGGTGAGCAGCGTCTCGGCCGAAGTCTGTACGAGCGTCAGGGAGTGCCGTTGCTCGGGAGCGAGCTCGGTGTCGAGCAGCAGCTCCGTGAGCCCGAGGATGGCGTTCATCGGCGTGCGGATCTCGTGGCTCATGTTGGCGAGGAACGAGCTGCGTGTTTGCGCCAGGCGCTGGGCGGCATCGCGAGCATCCCGTAACGCGGCGCGGCTCGCCGCTTCACTGCTCACGTCGCGCGCGATGGTGGAGAACCCGCTGATCCGTCCGCGCGGATCGCGCGTCAGGGAGATGGTAAGCGACACCGGGAAGCGGGTCCCATCCTTGCGCAGCCGCGTAGTTTCGAAGTGCTCGACGTGCTCGCCGCGTTTGATGCGCTCGAGGATGTCGTCGGCTTCGGCCGCCAGCTCCGGCGGGCGCAGCATCCCGATGTTGCGGCCTTTGATTTCGGCGAACCCGTACCCGAACATGCGCTCAGCGGCGGCGTTCCAGCTGATCACGGCGCCGTCGAGCGTCTGCCCCACGATCGCGTCCTCCGACGACTGCACGATGTTGGCGAGCTGGCTCAGCGCGTCCTGGGCCTTGCGCCGGTCGCTGATGTCCTCGTACATGACGAGCACGTCGTCGCCGGACGTTCCGGCGACGTGACTGGCGGACGCCTTGACGGGGACGAGCGACCCATCTTTGCGGCGCCGCTCGACTTCGACCGACACGCGCTCGCCACGCCGGGCCAGGCTGTCGAACCGCGCCGCCTTGGGGAGCTCCGAGCGGGGAACGATGAGCTCATTCAAGTCCTGGCCGGCCGCTTCGAGGGCGCTGTAGCCGAACAGCGACTCGAACTGCGGGTTCACGCCGCGGATCCGCCCGTCAGGACCGAGTACCGCGATCGCCACCGGCGCGCTCGCCAGCAGCGCGTCGACATATGCCCGGTCCTGCACCGCGTGCTCCTCGCTGACCGCCAGCGCGGAGGACTGTTGCAGGTGCTCGTGCAGCAGCTGGTACGATCGGCGATGGAAGACGACCATGGCAGCGGCGTAGAAGAGCACCATGAAGATCGCGATCGGCGTATCGCGCTGAAACGCGCCCTGCACGATGCCGACGGGGACGGGGACGAGGAGGCCGGCGATGAAGTAGCGGAACGTCCAGAGGTCGCCGGACAGGGACGCCACGCCACCAGCCGCCAGCCCGCACAGCACCACGAGCAGGAGCGCCGCTTGCGCCACTGGGGTGTTCGCCATGACTGCGGCGGCGCCGATGCCCCATGCCAGACCACTCGCCGCGAGGGCGAGACGGATCCGCCCCAGCGCTCCGCCCGGCGTGTAGGTGGCGCGCTGCATGCGGGCGCGCAGTACGCCGCGGATCACCGTGCACAGCGCCACCGTCCCGGCCCAGATGCCCAGGGTGACGTGCGGGACCCACGGCCACAGCAGCACCGCGACCACGCCGATGAGCACGAGATGGGCGACTTCGGCCCAGCGGCTTTCGCCTACCAGGCGCCGCAGCTGCTCCCGCGCCACCTGATCTTCGACGACGGTCGCATCGATCTTCGCCGATCCCGGGGCGGCGATCAGCGACGTTCGTGGCAACCGCGCGGTCGTGACCGGAATCTCAGATGAAGCGGTCATGAAGAACGAGTATCAATGTATGCAGACAGGTACTGGAGCGCCTCTATCACCCGGCTGTATAATGGATCTATGAACGCCGGCATGAAATTCACCCTGGGAGCGGTGCTGATCGTGGGCGCCGTCGGCTACTTGATGGCGACCGGGGTCAAGCAAACCGGGCAGTATTTTCTGACCCCGAGCGAGCTGTCGCAGAAGCTGGCCGCCGACCCGACGTTTTACGACGTCGGCATGCGGGTCGGAGCGCGCGTCGTCCCCGGCAGTGTCACCCGGGACGTGGCGCACCAGACGCTGGCCTTCCGGGTGACCGACGGCAGCGCCTCCTATCCCGTGGTGTATCGGGGCATCGCCCCCGACACGTTCAACGACAGTGTCGAGGTCGTGGTCGAAGGCCGCATCCAGCACGACGGCGTGATTCACGCGACCGACGTGCTGGCGAAGTGCGGCTCCCGCTACGAGTCGGTTCCCAAGGCCTGAATGACGCTGCTCGGCAACCTCGCGCTCTGGGTCGCGTTTCTGCTCGGCGCCTGGGGGGCGCTGACCGGGTTTCTTGGCGCGGCGAGCGGCCGAGCCGATCTGATCGCCAGCTCGCGGCAGGCCGTCTACGCGCTGTGCGGGGTCCTGCTCGTGGCCGTCGTCAGTCTCGAGGTGGCGCTGTTCCGCCACGACTTCAACGTCGAATACGTCGCCGCCTATACCAGCCGTAACCTCCCGATCTTCTATACGTGGTCGGCGCTGTACGCTGGGCAGAAGGGCAGCCTGTTGTTCTGGGCCACTGTGCTGTCACTGTTCGGGGCGTTGGCGCAGGCGCTCACGGCGCCGCGCCACCGCGTCTACCTGCCCTACGTCGGCGCGATCACCTGTCTGGTGTGCACGTTCTTTCTCAGCGTGATGGTGTTTTCGAGCATCTCGCACGCCAATCCGTTCGAGCGACTCGCCTACACCCCCGTCGACGGCAACGGGTTGAACCCGCAGCTGCAGAATCCCGGGATGGTGTTCCATCCGCCGATGCTCTACCTCGGCTACATCTCGATCACGATTCCCTTCGCGTTCGCGATGGCGGCGCTGTTGTCGAAGCGCCTCGACGCCGACTGGCTGGTCGCGATCCGCAAGTGGACGCTGCTCTCCTGGCTGTTTCTGTCGATCGGCATCTGTCTCGGGATGTGGTGGGCGTACGTGGAGCTGGGGTGGGGCGGGTACTGGGCGTGGGACCCGGTCGAAAACGCCTCGTTCCTGCCGTGGCTCACGATGACGGCGTTCCTGCACTCGGTGATGATCCAGGAAAAGCGCGGCATGCTGAAGAAATGGAATCTCGCGCTCATCATCGGTTCGTGGCTGCTGTCGATTTTCGGCACCTTCATCACGCGCTCCGGCGTGATCGCGTCGGTGCACTCGTTCACCCAGTCGAAAGTCGGCTGGTTCTTCGGTGGGTTTCTGCTGATCGCGGCGGGGGGAAGCTTCCTTCTCTACTTCATCAGGCTCCCGTTGTTGAAGGCCGAAGCCCGACTCGAGTCGATGGTGAGCCGCGAGGCAAGTTTCCTGTTCAATAATCTGCTGCTCGTCGGGATTGCGGCGGTGGTGCTGTTGGGGACACTGCTACCGATTCTCACCGAATGGCTGGTCGGGACGAAGTACACGGTGAAAGCGCCGTGGTTCAATTTCGTCAACATTCCGCTCGGACTCCTGTTGCTGGCATTTACCGGGATCGGGCCGCTCATCGCCTGGCGACGCGCCTCGGTTCCGAACCTCAAGCGCCAATTCGCTGCACCGGTCGCTGCCGGGCTGGTGACGACGCTCGCGATCCTCGCCGCGGGAATGCGCGATCCGTATCCGGTGATCGCGATCGGGCTGGCCGGGTTCGTGCTGACCACTATCGGGCAGGAGTTCTGGCGCGGCGTGGCGGCACGGCACCGGCAGTACGGCGAAGCGTGGCTCCTGGCGCTCGGGCGTCTCATCGCCCGCAACCGCCGCCGCTACGGGGGTTACGTCGTGCACTTCGGCATCCTGATCCTGTTCATCGCCTTCGCGGGCTACGCGTTCAAAACGGAGACCGAGGCGACGCTGCGCCCGGGGGAGTCAGCCTCGATCAAGAGCCCGTACGGCTGGACGTATACGTTCACGCATCTCGGCATCTCACAGTACACGGCACTGAACCGTCAGGTGACCGCCGCCACCGTCGACGTGAGCCGCGATGGCAAGCGGGTCGGCCTGCTGACGACCGAGAAGCGCCAACATGTCGATGCGGAGGGGAACCCGACGTTCCAGCCCTCTACGGAGGTCGGCATCAAGAGCGACGTGCGCGAAGACCTCTACGTGGTGTTGGCAGGAGTCGTGAACGGCAGCGAGCAGGCAGTGTATCGCTTCACGATCAATCCCCTCGTCTGGTGGGTGTGGTACGGCGGCATGATCGTGGCGCTGGGCGGCCTGATCGTGATGTGGCCCGGCGGCGGGTCCGTCTCGGTGCGACGCGCGCAGGCGGGGTACGGGGTGAAACTGGTGGCGAAGAACGGATAGGCGGATGGACGGATCGCCGGATCGGCGGATGCAGCGGCGGGAGTTCCTGGCCCTGGTCGGCGCGGGTCTCCTGTCCGGCTATCCGCCAATGCGCCAATCCACCCAGGACACCACCGCCGGTCCCGCTGGCCGGCTCTACGATCCATCCTGGGCCACGTCGGTTCAGCCGGTGACCGCGCGCGACAACGACAAGGGAATACAGGCGATCGAGAAGCGCATCAAGTGCACGTGCGGTTGCGGGCTCGACGTTTACACCTGCCGGACGACGGATTTCACCTGCCCGGTGAGCCCCAAGATGCACGCGCAGGTGCTGGCGCTCGCCGACGCGGGAAATACCCCGGACCAGATCCTCGCCGAATTCGTGCGGGAGCACGGCGTCGAAGTGCTGATGGCGCCGAAGCTGCCGTGGGTGAATGTGTCCGTGGGCGTGGTGTTCGTCGCAGCCGTGGCGCTCCTCCTCTTGTCGATGCGGCGCTGGGTACGCCGGGCGCAGGCGACGGCCGCGCCGGCGACTGCGGACGCCCCGCCGAACCCCGCCGAGCTCGAGCGCCTGCGACAAGCGTTGCTCCATACTGACGCGTGAGCTCCATCCTCGAGCTCGCGGCGGGGCTCGCCCTCGCGCTGGTGGCCGTTTTTTTTGTGCTGCGACCGATCGTCACCCCCCCGGCTCCCGGCAGCGACTCCAGCCCGGAGCTGGAAGGGGAGGACCCCGAAGATGACCTCTCGCCGCGGGCAGTGGCGCTGCGTGCGCTGAAGGAAATCGAGTTCGACCGGGCGACGGGGAAGCTCAGCGACGCCGACTACGACTCCCTGAAGGCCACGTACACAGCCGAAGCGCTCGCCGCGCTGCGGGCAGATTCCGGCGTGGTGCCGGAGCCGGCGCCGGAAATCTCACGGCCGCGCGCCGCGGCGCCCCCTGTTGCGCGCCCGGCATGTCCGACGCACGGGGTCCGGCCCGAAGCGGGCGCTCGGTTTTGCTCCGCCTGTGGACGGCGCCTCTCTACCGCCACGCGGTTCTGCGCAAAGTGCGGCAGCGCGCTCGAGCCGGACGCGCGCTTCTGCGCCGCGTGCGGGAGGCGTGTCGCAGCCTGACCGTCACGGCCGTGACGGCGGTCACGCCCGCTCCTGAAATTCGTCGCGTCACTTAACACCACCTTTCGGTCGGCGTCTGTTCCTGCGGCTCGAGCGGCTTGACCGTCTCTCAACCGAACAGGAGCAGTCCCATGCGTACCTTCCGATTCTTGTCCGCGGGAATCGCGGCCGTCGCTCTGGTCGGCGCGGCGTGCAGCGAATCTTCCACCGGCATGAGCGCCGATCAGGTCGCGGTACAGGCGACCTATGACGGGCTCACCGGGTACACCGACAGCGACTTCGGCGATCCCGGCGTCGTCGGCACCGCGGCGGCGTCGGTCGTGGGTGGCGTCCAGAGCATCCTGGACACCGCGATCGCGCCGCGCTTCTGGGGCCGGCTGCGCGTCGTCCCGGGCGGTCCTCGACCGATCTTCACGCGCGACATCACGGTGCAGGGCGACACGGCGTGGGTGACGCGGGGCGCCAGTTTCCAGGGCATCTTCCTGGTCGACACTTCCGCCGACTCGACCTTCAATCCCAACAGCAAGCCGCTGGACGACGGCGTGCAGCAACGCGCGGTGTTCGTGCGCGACCGTTCCGCGGACCGCGGTTGGCGCGCCGTGGCGCTCACGCTGCTGAACTGGCAGAACACCGCGGTCGACCGCCGCACCGTGCAGATCCAGAGCGTGGCAGTGTTCGTGAACGGTGCGCCGGTGCTCGATATCGCGAATCCGGATTCGCTGATTTCCGTCGCTACCCGTGTGCCGCTGTTCCACGCCGGCGACACGGTGCGAGTGACGATGCACGTCGCCAACACGACGGGCGGCAGCTTCTCGCCGTCGACGTTCGGCTTCCTGCACGTCCGCCACGCCGATCCGACGGGGATTCGCTGGCGCCGCGTGCCCATGCAGGACGACGGCAACGGCGACTTCGAGCGCAGCTGGGTGGTGCGATTCACGGGCCGCGATCGGTTCGTGGTCGATGCGCTCGATGCGGCGACGCTCGAGCTGGGCAGCGCCGACAATTACCGGTCCAACGAGTGGGGCATTCCCTTCCGAGTTGAATAGGGGTGAGGGAGTAGCCACCCAGTAGACGCCGAGCCGCCGAGCCGCTGCGTGGACGTCGAGGAGTCGGGTGTTAGGCCCATCCTCACCCCTGAAGTCCTTGGCGTCCACCCGGCGGCTCGGCGGCTATGCGCCTCCCTTGGCGTCTACTCACTTTTTTTTCTGCGGACCTTGCATTTCACAATTGTGTATCCTATCTGTTCTCCGCCCCGCCCCCCGACCTCTCGACCCCTGCACCGGAGTGACGGCGTGCGTGACTTGCAGCGGCTGCTGTTCGTAATGGCGGTTGTGATGGGCGCGGCGGCGCGGCTTGACGGCCAGCGGCGCGAAGGCGCGACGTCGCTCGACCCCGCTCGGGTCGGTCCCCACCTGGGCTACAACTTCGATGCGCAGGCGCTGGATCTCGGACTCCAGGCGACGCTGCCGCTCACCACTCAGGTCGAGCTGTACCCGACCTTCGATTACTATGCCGTGTCGCCCGCGAGCCTGTGGGCGCTGAACCTGGACGTGAAAATCCGCCCGCGCACACCGCGGCGCGCCCTCTATGTCGGCGGCGGGCTCGATTATCTGCATTCGAGCGGCGGTGGAGCATCGAGCGGCGACGTGAACTTCAGCGTCATTGGCGGGTGGGAAGTACGGCGCAGCCCGGTCGCCCCGTATGCGGAGGGGCGGCTGTTGCTGGGCCACGGGAGTGCGTTCCAGGTGGCGGGCGGGATCAGCTTCTACCTGCACTAGCGCCACCATCTGTCGACCTTTTCACCAGGAGATTGAGCGTGAGCCATACGACTCGACGGCTGATCCTGGCCGTGCTGGTCAGCTTGCTGGCGGCGTCGACCGCGTCGGCCCAGCGCCGCGCGACGGCATCAGGGCAAAGTGGACCGATGATCGGACCC
>DATFSB010000070.1:0-5739 GCA_035262825.1 Gemmatimonadales bacterium
TGGACGACGTGGCGAAGGTCTCTTCCAACTTCGACATCGACGCCGAGGCGATGGCCGAGGTCGGCGGGTGACGTGAGGGTCCTGGGGATCGACCCGGGCACATCGGTCACCGGCTACGGGGTCGTGGAATACGGCAACGGCACCCCGGGCTTCGGACGTCTCATCGAGTGCGGCGTCATCCGCTTCGCCAAACGCAGTCCGCTCCCCAGCCGCCTGGCGCTGCTGCACGACGGTATCGTCGAGCTGATCGAGCGGCACCAGCCGGATACGCTGGCCCTCGAAGACACCTTCTATCATAAGAACGTGCGCACGACGCTGGTGCTCGGTCAGGCGCGCGGCGTGGTGCTGCTCGCGGCGGAGAAGAACAACGTCGCCATGGCCTGGTATCCGCCGGCGACGGTCAAGAAATCGGTCGTGGGGGCCGGCGGCGCGCCAAAGGCGCAGGTCGCGGCGATGGTCGCGCGTCTGCTGCGGCTGAAGCACGCGCCGAGCCCCGCCGACGCCGCCGACGGCGTAGCGGTGGCGCTCACGCACGTCATCCGGTCGTGATCGCCGCCGTCGCGGGCACCCTCGCCGCCAAGACCGCCGACCGGGTCGTGGTGCAGACGCCGGGCGGCGTCGCCTACGAGGTCACCGTCCCGCTCGGCGTCATGGAGCGCCTCCCCGGCATCGGCGCATCGGTGACGCTCGGCACCGAGCTGGTCGTGCGCGAGGACGGGTGGTCCTTGTACGGCTTTCTCGACGACAGCGAGCGGCGCCTGTTCCAGCGGCTGCTCACCGTGAATGGCGTGGGACCGAGGATCGCCGTCGCCTTCCTGTCGACGCTGGGCGCGGAGCGCGGCGCCCGGGCCATCCAGAAGAAGGATCTCGCCACGTTGTCCTCGGTTTCCGGAGTCGGGCGCAAGCTCGCCGAGCGTCTGGCGCTTGAACTCTCGGACAAGCTCGGCGAGCTTGCGGGCGGCCAGCCCGCTCCACTCGACGCTCCCGCCCGCGCCGCCCTGGCGGCGCTCGAGCGCCTCGGGTATGGCGGGACGGAGGCTGAGCGGGCGCTGCGCCAGGCGCTGGCCGGCGACGGCGGCGACGCCGATGCCGAAGCGCTGGTGCGCCGCGCGCTCCATGTTCTCACGACCAAGTGAGCGTATGACGACCGCGACCGACTTCGTGACCGCTGAATGGATCTGCACCCGGTGCGGCGTGACGAACCGCAAGCTGCTGCCGCGCGGCGTCACCCAGACCCGCGATGCCTGCGTGTCGTGCCACGCGAAGCACGAAATCGAAAGCGACCCGCGCCCGGTGCGGTGGCGCGCGCGGCCGCTGGGTAAATGACGCGGGCCGAAGTCACCACCCCGGAAGCTCTCCCCGACGAGCGCGTCACCGATGCCGCGTTGCGCCCGTCGAGCCTCGAAGAATTCGTCGGGCAGGCGAAGGTCAAGGAATCGCTCCAGATCGCGATCGACGCGGCGAAACAGCGCAAAGAGCCGCTCGACCACGCGCTCTTCTTCGGACCGCCAGGCCTCGGGAAGACAACGCTCGCCCTGCTCATGGCGCGAGAGCTCGGGGCGCAGATCCGCATCACCTCGGGGCCCGTGCTCGAGCGTCCCGGCGACCTCGTCGGCATGCTCACGGGACTCAAGGCCGGGGACATCCTTTTCATCGATGAAGTGCACCGGTTGCGGCCCGCGCTCGAGGAGTTTCTCTACCCGGCGATGGAGGAGTTCCGCGTCGACGTGCGCATCGCCGATGGACCGCACGCGCAAACGATCCCCATGCCGCTGGAGCGCTTCACGCTCATCGGAGCGACCACACGGTTCGGCCTGCTGACGCCGCCGATGCGCGCGCGCTTCGGACTGGTGGAGCGGCTGCATTACTATCCCCCCGACGACCTCGTGCAGATCGTCCGCCGCTCGGCCGGCATCCTCGGCGTCGCGACCGATCCCGCCGGCATCGCCGAAATCGCCCGCCGCAGCCGCGGCACCCCGCGCGTCGCCAACCGCCTGCTGAAGCGGGTGCGCGACTACGCCCAGGTGCGCGCCGGCGGCACGATCACGGCGTCTGTCGCAGCGGAAGCCCTCAAACGGCTCGACGTCGACGAGTTCGGACTCGACGACATGGATGCCCGCATCCTGAAAACGATCATCGAGCAGTTCGACGGGGGGCCGGTGGGACTCACGACGATCGCCGCCGCCGTCGGCGAAGATCCGGGAACGCTCGAGGAGGTGTACGAGCCGTTCCTGATGCAGCAGGGTTTCCTGGCGCGCACGCCGCGCGGTCGCTGTGCGACGTCGAATGCGTACCGCCACTTCGGGTTCACGCCGCCAACGAAGACAGGTGAGCAGGGGAGTATCTTCGAAACATGATTGCGGATTGCGGAGTGCGGATTGCGGATTCGATTGGAAAGCTCCAGCTCGCCCTCGCTCCACGGTATCCGGTCTGACATTCCGCAATCCGAAATCCGCAATCCGCAATTGACTACCTACCGCACCTCGGATTTCGATTATCAACTCCCCCCCGAACTGATCGCCCAGGAGCCGCTCTCCGAGCGCACCGCATCACGCCTCCTCGTCCTCGACCGCTCGAGCGGGGCGATCACCCACCACCGCTTCACCGATCTCCCGGAGCTCGTGGCACCGGGCGACGTCCTGGTCCTGAACGCATCGCGCGTCATTCCCGCTCGGCTGCGCGGCATGCGGGAGCACGGCGGTCCGGCCGAGTTGCTCATCGTCGAGCAGCGCCCCGACGGCGACTGGCTCGCCCTGGGGCACCCCGGCGGCAAACTCAAGATCGGGCGGACGGTCGAGATCGGTCCCGACAGCTCGGTGGAGATCGTCGGGGTCCTGGGTGGCGGCCTCAGGCGCATCCGGTTCGTCGGGGCGATCGATGGACCGGCGACCCTCGCCCGCTACGGCCTCGCCCCGCTGCCGCCTTACATCCATCACACCCCGAACGACGTCGACCGCGAGCGCTACCAGACGGTGTACGCCGTGCACGACGGATCGATCGCGGCGCCGACGGCGGGTCTGCATTTCACCGCCGCGCTGCTGGACCAGATCCGCGGACGCGGCACGGCGGTCGCGACGCTCGACCTGCACGTCGGCCTCGGCACCTTCAAGCCGGTGCGGGTGGAGGACCTCGACACCCACCCCATGCACGCCGAGCGGTACGCGGTGAGCGCGGCGGCGGCACAGACGATCAACCAGCGCCACGCCGCGGGTGGACGGCGCTGGGCGGTGGGGACGACGACGGTGCGGACGCTCGAGACGGTCGCGGACGCCTCGGGCCGCATTGCGGAGCGCGCCGGGGAGACGGCGCTCTTTATCCGTCCACCCTATGCCTTCCGCGCGGTAGACAAGCTGCTCACAAACTTCCACCTTCCCCGCTCCACCCTGTTGATGCTGGTGTGTGCGTTTGGAGGATACGAGCGGGTGATGCGGGCCTACCGCGAGGCGGTCGCCGCCAAATACCGGTTCTACAGCTACGGCGATGCGATGGCCATCGTCTGATGCGCATCGCCGTGACTGGAGGGACGGGATTCATCGGACGACACCTGTCGCGTGCACTGGTTGCTGCGGGGCACACTGTGGTCGTCATCGCACGGGGCGAGGATCGACGCGACACCGCCATCCGCTCCCTGCCAGGGGTCACCTTCGTCTCAGCCACAACCGACGACGAGTCAAGGCTGGCTGCCGCGCTTGCCTCATGCGAGGGCGTGGCGCATTGCGCCGGCATCAATCGGGAGCGAGGGGAGCAGACCTACAAACGCGTTCATGTCCGAGGGACCGCCGCAGTCGTAAAGGCGGCGCGCACGACGGGCGTCAAGCGGCTTGCCCTCGTCAGCTTCCTGCGTGCCCGACCGGCCTGCGGATCGGCTTACCATGAGTCGAAGTGGGCCGCCGAGGAGCTCGTGCGCGGATCAGGGCTCGCCTACACTGTTATCAAGGAAGGGATCACGTACGGCCGCGGCGATCACATGCTCGACCACTTGAGCCGGACAGTGCGGCTGCTCCCCCTGTTCGCCACGGTAGGGGTTCAGGAAAGCCCGCTCCGGCCGGTAGCCGTCGCGGACACAGTGCGCGTCCTGCAGGCCGCTCTCGTCGATGAACGGCTCACGAATCAGACCGTCGCCGTCACTGGACCCGAGACAATCCCTCTCAGCGAAGTGGTGCGGCGGGTCGCTCGTGCGCTCGGCCATCGTGTGGTAATCGTGCCGGCTCCGAGATTCGCGCACTATGCACTCGCGTGGGCGCTCGAGCGCGCGTTCCGTACACCGCTCGTTTCTCTGGCACAGGTACGGATGCTCGCCGAGGGGATCAGCGAACCGCTGCCTCCTTGCGATCCTTTACCTGACGATCTTGCTCCACGCATGCGACTCACGCCGGAGCTGATCCGGGCGGGCGTGGATCGTGACTGATCCCTCGTTGAATTTCACGCTCTCCGCCCGCGACGGCCCCGCTCGCGCCGGCGTGCTGACCCTTCCCCACGGCAGAGTTCAGACACCGTGCTTCATGCCGGTCGGGACGCAGGGGACGGTCCGCGCCCTCTCGCCGCACGATCTGCGCGCCGTCGGCGCCGAGATCGTGCTTGCCAACACTTACCACCTCCATGTCCGGCCCGGCGAGGACGTTGTGACTGAGCTCGGCGGATTGCACCGCTTCATGGGCTGGGACCGCCCGCTGCTCACCGACTCAGGTGGATTCCAGGTGTTCTCGCTCGAGGGGTTCCGGCAGGTCGACGAGGACGGCGTCGAGTTTCAGAGTCACGTCGACGGCGGCCGCCGCCGGCTCACACCGGAGCGCGCCACCGAAATCCAATGGACGCTCGGGGCCGATATCGCCATGGCGTTCGATCATGTCGTGCCCGGCGGAGCGGACGAGGCGACGGCACGGGACGCCATGGATAGGACGCTGCGGTGGTTGGAGCGGTGCGCCAGGCGGCACGCAGAGCTGGGGGACGGACGGATGGGCGGATTGACGGATGGACGGATGGGCGGATCGGCGGATGGGACCATCCGACCATCCGCCGATCCGCCCATCCGCCAAACGCTCTGGCCCATCCTGCAAGGCGGGACTCACTCCGCGCTCCGACGCGAAGCACTGCAGCGGATCGCCGACCTCGGCGATTGGACCGGTCTCGCTATCGGAGGCCTCTCCGTTGGCGAGTCCAAGGCAACGATGTATCGCACGCTGGAGCAGCTCGAGCCCGCGCTGCCCCGTTCCCTGCCCCGCTATCTTATGGGCGTGGGCTTTCCCGAAGACCTCGTGGCCGCGGTCGAGCGCGGCGTCGACCTGTTCGATTGCGTCGCCCCGACGCGGATGGGACGCAACGGGACGGCGTTCACCCCGGATGGCGTGGTCAATATCCGCAACGCGAAACACCGTACTGACCCCGCGCCGCTCGATCCGAGCTGCGATTGCGAGACCTGCACGACGTATACGCGCGGCTATTTGCGCCATCTGTTCGCCGCCGAAGAGTTGCTCGGCCTGCGCCTGTTGTCGCTCCATAACGTCCGTTACCTGATCCGGCTGGCCGGCGACATGCGCCGCGCCATCGCCGCGGGCGATTTCGCCGGGTGGGCCGAAGCGTGGCGCCACCGTTACCTCCAACCGGAACCCGCATGACGCTCCCCCTGCTCGCACTGCTGTTCGCTCCCGCCGGCCAACAAGGGTCGGGGATGACCGTCCTCCTGCTTCAGGTCGGCGCGATCTTCGCGATCTTCTACTTCTTCATCATCCGGCCGCAGCG
>DATFSB010000071.1:0-4449 GCA_035262825.1 Gemmatimonadales bacterium
GACCCCGTCCGAGATCGCCAGCGCCGCGGGGCCATCCCAGGGCTCGATCACCGCTTCGTGGTAGCGGTAGAAGCCGCGCAAGACCGGATCGGCCTCGCGCACGCTATCCAGGGGCTCGGGGACGAGCATCATGAGCGCGTGAACCGGATCGCGCCCTGAGCGCACCAGCAGCTCGAGGGCGTTGTCGAGGCTCGCCGAGTCGCTGCCGTCGGGCCAGATCACCGGCTTCACCCGCTCGACTGCGTCGCCCCATTGCGGCGACGCGAGCAGCGGCTCCCGCGCCAGCATCGCGTTGCGATTCCCCCACAGCGTGTTGATCTCGCCGTTGTGGCCGAGCATCCGGAACGGCTGCGCCAGCGTCCATGTGGGGGCGGTATTCGTCGCATAGCGCTGGTGAAAGACGGCGATCGCCGTTTCGTACTCGGGCTGGCGCAGGTCGTCGTAGAACGTCGGCAGCTGCGGGCCGGTCAACAGCGCCTTATAGACGATGGTGCGGCAGGAGAGCGAGCAGACGAAGAACGGATCCCAGCCGAGGTCGACGGCACGCCGCTCGATCTCGCGGCGCGACAGATAGAGACTGCTCTCCCACTCGGCGTCATCGACCGCCGCTTCTGGGGCCGCCACGAAGACCTGGCGAATAAAGGGACTCGTTGCCCGAGCAGTTGCGGCGAGGCGTGTGCCATCCACGGGGACATCCCGCCAGCCAAGCACGGTGAATCCGTCGGTGATGAGCACCTGTTCGACGAGACCGATCGCCGCCGCACGGGAGGCTGCTTCGGCCGGGAGGAAAAACATGCCGACGGCGAACGGCTGGTTCGACGCGACCGCAAGCCCGAGGCGTGCCGCCTCGGCTGTGAAGAGTCGCCGGGGGATCTGGGTGAGGATCCCGGCGCCGTCACCCGAGTGATCGCTCGAGGCGGCGCCGCGGTGGGCCAGTCGTGCCAGCGCCGTCAGGGCGAGATCCGTGACGTCGCGCGACGGCACGCCCGAGGCGCGGGCGATCAAGCCGACACCGCACGCATCCTTGTGGCGCCACGGATCGGACATCGGCCCGCCGCCGCGCACGTCCCAGGCTCGTCTGCTATGGCCTTTCGTCATCCCCCAGCCTTCCCGAGTTGGTGGACAAAGAAAAACCCGCTCCGAGTCGGGAGCGGGTCGGGTTTCGAGTCTGTCACGAGATGCGCGCTAGCTCGCCCGAACGCCCCCAGGATGGGGATTCAGGTTAATCAGATTAGCCAGCACGACCTGCAGTGAGCTGTTGCGCATGTGTGTTTCTCCTGCATCGAATCTACCACGCCGGGACCTTCAGGCAATGGGGGTGGTATCCAGACATTGGCTACCCCATACTGTGACTCGGCGATGTCGGATGTAGTCGTAACAAGGTCGTAACATTGGTCCCTTCAACCGAAAACCGGAGCCCCTCGTGTCGACCCACGCCGTTCTGGCCCTGGCAGCCCTCGCCGCAACGTCGTCCGCCCGCCTCAGCGGCCACCCGATCAACAGTCCCCCGGTGCCCGCTAGGCACGTAGACGTGCAGCTCGATCAGCGGCACCACACAGTGGCAGTCACGATCGGGCCCTTCTACGTCCCGCAGTCGCCCGAGATGATGGGCGACATGATGATGATGCGCCGTAATGACGAGTCACTCGAGGGCGCCTTCGCGTGGCCGGTCACCGCGCGGTTCCACGGGGTGAAGCTCGAAGTCATCGACAGCGCCGGGCACGCCCTCCCCCGGCGCCTGCTGCACCACACCTACATGGTGAACTTCGATCGCCGCCAGCTGGTGGACGCGGTCGCCGAGCGCCCGTTCTCTTTCGGTGAGGAAACGGAGGATATCACGACGCCTGCCGCGCTCGGGCTCCCAATGGTGGCCGGCATGCGGCTCGGCATCGTCATCATGTGGGACAACCTCACGGGGCACGATGTCGACGGCGCCTACATTCGCTACACCTTCGAGCTCAACCGCCACCGGCGCCCGGCGCCGCTGGACATGCTGCCCTTCCTGGTAGATGTCAACGGCACCTACGGCGGACCGGACGGGTTCGAAGTACCGCCGGGGGGCATCGTCCTGAAGAAACAGTTCACGGTGGCAACGAGTGGCCACCTCGTGGCTGCGAGCGGGCACCTGCACGACCACGCCGTGATGATTCGTCTCGAGGACGCCGCCAGCGGACGTGTTCTTGCGCGGGTGCGCTCGCGCCGCGACAGCACCGGTCACACCCTGGCCGTCGAGCGCCCGATCTTCGCGCTCTGGAACCGTGGCCCGCATCTGAAGGCCGGACGCCCCTACCGGCTGGTGGTGGTCTACGACAACCCAACGCCAGACACGCTGATCAATGCGATGGGACTGATGGCTGGACTGTACGTGCCCGACCGGCTGCGCGACTGGCCGACGCTGGATCCGCAGAATGCCGACTACCGGAGGGACTTGGAGGGGTATGCCGGAGTCGACTCGATGCTCACGACTCTGGGGTCGAAGGTCGCGGAGAGCGTCAACCGACCATGACCGGCTCGAACTCCTCGGGGATGATGCCGGAGTCGGAGAACGGCTGCTTGTAGACGAACCGCTTCCCGGCGTAATTCCGCAGCACGACTTGATCGTCGTCCATCGCTTCGACGTACTCGGGGAGCAGGGGGATCTTCCCACCGCCGCCCGGCGCGTCGATGACGTAATGCGGCACGGCGAGGCCGCTCGTCCAGCCGCGCAAGCCGCGGACGATCTCCAGCCCCTTTTCCACCGTGGTGCGGAAGTGCTCGGCGCCGGCCACCTGATCGCATTGGTAGATGTAGTAAGGGCGGACCCGCGCTGCGAGCAGCTTCTGCATCAGCCGCTTCATTACCTCCGGGTCGTCGTTCACTCCCTTCAGGAGCACGGTCTGGCAGCCGAGCGGAATCCCGGCGTCCGCCAGCATCCCCAGGGCGTGGACGGCGGCCGGGGTCAGCTCGTCGGGATGATTGAAATGCGTATTGAGATAGAAGGGATGGTACTTCTTGAGGATCCCGCACAGCTCCGGGGTGATCCGCTCGGGAAGGTGGCAGGGGACCCGGCTCCCGATGCGGATGATCTCGAGGTGCCCGATGGCGCGCAG
This sequence comes from Gemmatimonadales bacterium, assembly GCA_035262825.1. GTDB lineage: Bacteria > Gemmatimonadota > Gemmatimonadetes > Gemmatimonadales > GWC2-71-9 > DASTHG01. The sequence continues at coordinate 3,090 of DATFSB010000071.1, forward strand.
CCGGGAGCAGATCTCGTCGAGCCGCCGGTCGGACAGCAGCAGCGGATCGCCCCCCGACATGATGACATCGCGGATCTCGGTGTGCTCCTCGAGGTAGCGAAATGCCGACTCGAGCTGCGCCATCGGGATCTTCTCGGGATCGCCCACCTTGCGGCGCCGCGTGCAGAAGCGGCAATAGCTGGCGCACACCGGGCTGACGAGGAAGAGGGCGCGGTCGGGATAGCGATGGGTGATGTTGGGGACGGGGGAGTGGGCGTCTTCAGCGAGGGAGTCGACGATGCCGTCTTGGATCTCGAGCTCCTGCACCGTCGGCACGTATTGTCGCCAGATCGGGTCCCCGGGCTCCCGGATCAGGTCCACCATGGCCGGGGAGATGCGGAACTCGAAGTTTTCGGCGGCCTGCTTGAGCCGTTCGATGTCGCCCACGTGCTCGGGCCCGAACCGCTCCGCCAGCGCCTCGAGGGAGGCGATGCTCTTCTTGCGAAGTAGCTCCTGCCAGCTCATGTCCATCGGGTGAGATCCTTTAGGTAGATCACCAAGTCGTCACCGGGGGCGTAGTAGCCCGGAATTGTGGCAGCTCTCTTGTAGCCCTTGGCATCGTAGAACCTCCGCGTCGGATCGTATTCCGCACGCGAGGACGTTTCCACCACGATCAGCCGACCGCCGGCGGCCGACACCGTCTGTTCGACCGCGCTCACCAGCTGCGTTCCGATACCCGATCCCTGCCGCTTCCGGTCCACCGCGATCCAGTACAGGTCGAAGGTGCCGAGGGTGTCGGGCGTCGGGCCGTAGCAGGCGTAGCCGACCAGCTCGTCGCCGTCGAAGGCGCCCAGGAAGCGGTAGTCGTCGTCGCCGTCCAGCGCTTCGTCCAGCAGCTCGACCGCGGTCCGGACTTCGGCCTCGCGAAACAGGCCGGTGTCCCGGACCAGCGTCTCAAGTCGTGCGCGGTGCGCGCGTCCGACGAGACGGAGCGAGCAGCTCACGCGCGGCCCGGGCGCCCTGTGCTTCGCGCAGCGCCGACTCTGCGATGCGGCGCACCAGCTCTGGGTAGTCCCACCCCGCAGCGGCCGCCATGCGCGACAACCCGGCGTCGTCGTTGAGGTCGGGGTTCGGGTTCACCTCGAGCACCCACGGGCGGCCGTTGTCATCGACCCGCAGGTCCACCCGGCCGTACCCTTTGCCCTGCATTGTGCGCCAGGCGAGATCGGCGACCTTGATGAGCCGGTCGGCCAGGCGCTGCGAGATCTGCGCGGGGCAGACCGGGACGCTGCCCAGGTCCTCCGCCGATCCGGTATGCCACTTGGCGGCATAGGTGAGGATCGGCCAGGTGCCCTCGGGCATCCCGGTGAAATCGATCTCG
>DATFSB010000072.1:0-3508 GCA_035262825.1 Gemmatimonadales bacterium
CAGGAGGGAATCTCGATCCCGCCCACGAAGCTCGTCAAGGCCGGGAAGCTCAACCAAGAGCTGCTCGACCTCATCCTCGCCAATTGCCGGATCCCCGACCAGAACTGGGGTGACATGAAGGCGCTGCTCGCCGCCCTGTCGACCTGCGAGCGGCGGATGGACGACGTGGTCGCCCGGTACGGCGAGGACGCGACGCGCGCCGTGATCCCCGAGCTGCTGCACTACGGTGAACGCCGAGCGCGCGCGGTCTTCGAGGCGATCCCCGATGGTGGCTACGAGTTCTGGGACTACGTCGAGGGCGACCTGTTCTCGCGCTACCACGTGCGGATCAAGGTCCGGGTTGATGTGTCCGGGAGCGACATCCACCTCGACTTCACCGGGACCGATCCACAGATCCGGGCCGCGCTGAACATGCCGACGTACGACAAGCCCAACCAATGGCTGGTCCTGGGCATCGTCAACTACCTGAGAACCACCGACCGTAGCCTGCCCCTCAACCGCGGCATCCTGCGCCCGGTGAGCGTGAGCGTCCCGAAGGGATCGCTCCTCAACCCTCTGCCGTTCGTCGCGACGGGCGCCCGCCACGCCGTCGGCTACCGCGTGTCGGACTCGGTGCTCGGCGCGCTCTCGCAGGCCGTGCCGAGACAGATCCCGGCGGCCGGCGCCGGACAGGTCGCGATCGTGCTGCTGTCGCACCTGGATCCCGACACCGGCCAGTATCGAGTGAACGTCCTGCAGCCCATGCAGGGCGGCTGCGGCGCGCGCCCGACGAAGGACGGCATCGACGGCGTGAACTTCTCGGCCGGCTCGCTCCGCAACGTGCCGACTGAGAGCATCGAGCTGGAAGCCCCGGTGGTGGTGCAGCGTTACATGCTCACCGACGAGACAGCGGCGGGCCAGTACCGCGGCGGCGCCGGCGTGGTGTTCGAGTTCCAGGTCAACGCGCCGAACACCATCATCACCGCCCGCGGCATGGAGCGGATGCACATCCGCCCCTGGGGACGGAAGGGGGGCGAGCCGGGCACGCTCGGGGCGACCGTCCTGAGCCCGGGGACGACCGAGGAACGGTCTGCAGGAAAGATCGACGTGCTCAAGGTGGGCCCGGGAGAGACCATCCGCATAGTCTCGCCGGGCGGCGGCGGCTACGGCGACCCGTTCCAGCGTGACCCCGAGCTAGTACGGCGGGACGTGGCAAATGGTCTTTTTGCCGCGGCCGAGGCCGCCGTGCGTTACGGCGTCGTCATCGACGCCGCCGGCGTCGATCTGGACGCGACCCGGCGGCGACGGAGCGCCCGGGCCGCCCCGGCGCCTGAGTTCAGCTTCGGACGCGAGCGCGAGGACTACGAGCGGCGCCTGCCGCCCGGCGTACAGGACGCGGTCGCCGCCGAGCTCGCGGCCTACTCAGGTTCGTACCGCAACTTCCTCAAGGAGCAGGTCTACGACGCCATCATGGCGAACGGCGCCTCGCCGCTCGATCCGGTCGCGCTGCGGGAGCGCGTGCGCGAAATCCTGAAATCCGTGCGTCTCGGCGAGGGCGGCGCGGCCTGAGCGCGATGGGAGGCGACATGTTCCACTGGCCGTTGATCTCGTCCGACTCGCACATCGTCGAGCCGCCCCACCTGTGGGCGGAGCGGCTGGATCGCCGGTACCGCGACCGTGCGCCACGCGTCGTCGAGGAGGACGATGCCGACTGGTGGTTCGTGGACGGCGTCCGGACCAACTCGTTCCAGGGCGGCGCCCAGGCAGGCAAGCGCTTCGAGAGCCAGGACGCGCTGCGCCCGGCCGCCCGGTTTCGCGAGGTCCGTCCCGGCGCGTACCTTCCCGTTGAATTCCTCCGCGACAACGAGCTGGACGGCGTGCACGGCGCGGTCATCTATCCGACGGAAGGGCTGCAGCTCTTCCGTGTCCCCGACGGCGAATTGCTCACTGCCATCTTCCGCGCTTACAACGACTGGCTCGTGGAATTCTGCCGGACCGACACGAGCCGGCTGAAAGGGATCGCGCTGATCAACGTGGACGACGTGCCGTCAGCGATCGCGGAGCTGGTGCGAACGCGGAAGGCCGGACTCGCTGGCGCAATGATCACGGTCTACCCGCCCGAGGAGCGGTCGTACGATCGGCCGGAGTACGAGCCCCTCTGGGCAGCTGCTGAGGACGTGGACGCGCCGCTGAGCCTGCACATCGACACGCAGCGGCCGACGCCGGGTACGGCATGGGAAGGCATCCGGGCCGTCCGCGCATCGCTTCTGGCCAACGCTGATCATTGGGTGCGGGTCTCGCTAGGCCACCTGATCTTCACCGGCGTCTTCGAGCGCCATCCACGACTCCGCGTCGGCTCCGCCGAGCACGAGGTGTCCTGGGCGCCACACTTCCTCGACCGGCTCGACTACACGTACACCCAACGCGCGCGACGCGACGGTTGGTACCGCTTCAAGACCGACACGCTCCCGAGCGACTTCTTCCGACGGAACGTCTTCCTCAGCTTCCAGGAGGACGGCCTCGGCATCCGCGACCGCGCCCTTATTGGCGTCGATCAGCTCATGTGGGGCTCCGATTACCCCCACACCGAATCGACGTTCCCGCGCTCGCGTCAGATCCTGGAACGCATCCTGCTCGGCGTGTCGGAGGACGAGTCCCGGCAGATCACCCGGTCTAACGTCGCGCGCCTGTATCGCTTCGAGGGACACTAACCAACGCGGCTCCAACTCGCCGACGCGGTCGGCGACCTCTGCGCGAACTTTCCCCGTAATCACCGGCGAGCAATCGCCTTGCTCTGGAGAGCTTCAGTTCAATTCGACTAACAACTCCAACAAACCTGCCCTGCTCCTCCAGGGGTAAACGAAAGGGGATAGCGGCTACACCATCCCGTCACGGGTCAGGCTTGGGTTGTGGCGACACTTCCGGTGAGGTCGCGGGGAAGGGCCGGCTAGCCGTGGTCAGGTCCAACTTCAGCAGCACTTCATCACCCTGCCGCAATCCCTGGATGGCGCGAGTCGGAAAGCGGACCAGCAGGGGACCGCTCACCGTTTGTATCATGACTTCCCCGTTTGCCTGATCGAGGCGCGCTACCGAGCCCCCGATGGTCGCCGTGCGCGTATTGATAAGGGTAATCCCGACGAGAACATCGTCGCCGGGCTTCGCCGTGCTAACCGTGGTGTCCGGGAACCCGGCTGTCAACGATCCCGTAGCGGTCTGCACGGTCACGGCACTCGTCGCCACGTCGACGCTCGTGACGCGCCCAGTGAGGAACCCCACCACGTCGCATTGTGACGGCGCTCCGCCCCCGCCGCGCCGACCACCCCCGCCGCGGCTTCCTCCTCGCTGGGCGAGGAGTCGGGACAATTGCGGCACCTCCGGATCCGCAGGCACAGCGCTGACACGGGGTCCTGACAGCGCCACCGCAGCCACCACCACAAAGAGCGTGAGCGACAGGAGCTTGCGCATCGATTCGTCCCCCTCGTAGCCCGGCCTCCTACCTGAACCGCTTTGGACGCATCGCGTCTTGTCC
>DATFSB010000073.1:0-5539 GCA_035262825.1 Gemmatimonadales bacterium
CGAACGCTGCGGCTCGAGCCGCGGCCACGCCCACATCGCAATCCCTCGCTCCCGATACCCGGACGGTTCCGCAGCGGCTCGTCGGATTGTTCGGGATCGTCGCTATCCTGGGACTGGGGTTCCTGTTGTCCAGCAACCGCAAGGCGATCAGCTGGCGGGTCATTGCGTGGGGAGTGGGGCTACAGTTCGGCTTCGCGCTGTTCGTGCTGCGGAGCTCTTTGGGGCACGCACTCTTTTCGTGGCTTGGGGCTCTCGTTACGGCGATCCTCAGCTTCTCGTATGAAGGCTCCAAATTCGTCTTCGGCGTCATCGGCGAGCAGCACTCCAGTCTCGGCGTCATCTTCGCGTTCCAGGTTTTGCCGGCGATCATTTTCGTCTCCGCGCTATTCGCCATCCTCTATTACCTGGGAGTGATGCAGCAGGTCGTGCGCGTCGCGGCGATCGTGATGAACAAGGTCATGGGGGCGAGCGGGGCGGAAAGCCTCAACGTGGCCGCGTCGATCTTCATGGGTCAGACCGAGGCGCCGCTCACGATCCGGCCGTTCCTGTCGAAGATGACGCAGTCGGAGCTGATGACGGTGATGACGGCGGGGATGGCCCATGTGTCGGGCTCGATCATGGCGGCCTACATCGCCTTCGGGATCGAGGCGCGGCACCTGATCACGGCAGTGATCATGACCGCGCCGGGCACGATCATGATGGCCAAGATCTTCGAGCCCGAAACGCAGGTTCCCGAGACGATGGGAGGGGTCAAGGTCGATATCCCGCGCACCGACGTGAATGTGGTGGACGCCGCGGCGCGCGGGACGATCGACGGACTGCACCTGATGCTCAACGTGATCGCGATGCTGATCAGCTTCATCGCCCTCATCGCGCTCCTCAACGGCGGATTCGGCTGGGTGCACCGTCACGTTGCATGGTTCCCGGACAGCATCCAGACTGTTCTCGGTTGGATCTTCGCGCCGATCGCCTGGGTAATGGGCGTACCGTGGCACGACAGCGGCACGATCGGCAGTTTGCTCGGAACGCGCATGGCGCTGAACGAGTTCATCGCGTATTCCCAGCTGGGGCCGATGAAAGCGACGCTCAGCCCGGTCTCCTTCACGATCGCGACGTTCGCGTTGTGCGGGTTCGCCAACGTCAGCTCGGTCGGGATCCAGATCGGCGGCATCGGAGCGCTCGCGCCGGATCGCAAGCACGATCTCGCGCGACTGGGCTTCCGGGCGATGCTCGCCGGTACACTGGCGAACTTCCTCTCGGCGACCCTGGCGGGAATATTGCTATGAGTGGCCGGTGGTCGGTGGTCAGTGGCGCGATTGCTGTGACGCTGATGGCGATATCGTGTACAACCCACGTTCCGCCACCGCCCGCAAAGGCCGTAATCACTGCACCCGCCGACTCCGAAATCCCCAACGATGCATACGGAGCGAGCGTGCGACGCGGGCTGGCGCTGCTCACGGCCACGCGGGAGAGCCTGCCGAAGAACGACGGCAGTGCGCTGCGCTGCGTCAGCTGCCACCTCGATCAGGGGCGACGCGCCAACGGCAGCTGGATCGGGAGCTTCGCGCGCTTTCCGCAGTACCGCGCCCGGCGCGGCGCCGTGGAGCTGATCGGGGACCGGGTCAACGACTGCTTCGCCCGCAGCTTGAACGGCAAAGCCCTCGACCCCGCGAGTCCCGAAATGCGCGACATCGTGGCCTATCTCGCATTCCTGTCGTGGCGCTCGCCGGTCGGCGTCCCCCCCGCGGGGCCGAACGCGCGGCTCATGCGGTTCGCTTCGCTCACAGCCGACAGCGCGGCCGGCCACCAGACCTTCGGGACGATATGCGCCCGCTGTCATGGACCGGACGGGCAGGGAATGCCAGGAATACCGCCGCTCTGGGGACCGAAATCGTTCAATATCGGCGCTGGGATGGCCCGGCTGCGCACGGCGGCGTCGTTCGTGCGCGACAACATGCCGTTCGACCAGCCGGGAACCCTGACCGATCAGCAGGCATTGGACGTCGCGGCGTTCGTCGTGGCGCAGCCACGCCCGGACTTTCCGGGTAAGCAGTTCGATTGGCCGCACGGGGACCCACCCCCCGATGTGGCGTATCCGACGCTCGCCGCCGCCAAGAAGGCGGCGGGTCATTGATCCACTCAGCCTGGAGGTAGGTCGTCATGCTCGATCTGAATCTCTCCACCCACCGCCGCGGGTTTCTGGGCCGCGTCGCCACCGCCGCCGCGGCCGTCGGCCTCGGGGGCCTGATCCCCGACCAGGTCGAGGCCCAGGACTACTCGTCGACCGTCAACCCCGCGGGTGACGCGACCTACGCCGCGTGGCTCGCCGGGATCAAGGGGAAGCAGCGCCAGGTGTACGATGCCGTGGAGACCAATGGCGGGTTTTCGCTGATCTGGGCCCACGTCTTTCTGCTCACCGGCTCGACGGCGTACGGCCTGCCAGAAAGCGACCTGGGCGTCGTGATCGTGCATCGCCATGCGGCGATCCCGATCGCGTTCAAGGACGCGATGTGGGCGAAGTACAAGTTCGGCGAGTTCTACAAGATCCAGGACAAGAGCACGAACGCGCCCGCTGTGCGCAACGTTTTCGCCAATCTGAAGGACGGCGATCTGCCGTTCCCGGAGGCCGCGGTCGAGAAACTGGTGGCGCGCGGCGTGCGGTTCGGCGTGTGCAATATGGCGATGATGTTTTACAGCATGATGTTCGCCCAGCAGATGGGGCTGAAGGCGGAGGACGTCAAAGCCGACTGGGCGGCCAACCTCCTGCCCGGCTACACCATCGTGCCCTCGGGCGTCGTCGCCGTGAACGGCGCGCAGTCCAAGGGATGCAGCTACTGCTACGCCGGATAAACCAAAGGCGTGAACGGTGAGCAGTGAGCGGTGGTGCTTGTGCCGCTCACCGCTCGCCGCTTACCGCTCACGCCGTTTGGGTTGTCGGGGGCGGCCGCCGGAAGCGCCGCACGACGAGCCACCCCGCGCCGGCGACCACACCCAGCGGGATGATGACGCCGAGGGATTGAATCAGCAGGGCGAGCACGGCGATGAAGTTGCGCCATGCGTCCCGCACCGCTTCACCCATCACGCCGGGAGAGCCTTCGTCGACGACCGGGATGGGCATGTGGATCGTGAGGGAGAGCGTACTCACGGCGGCACGGGTCTGGAGATAGCGCAGCCGCCCCTGGTAGCGCTCGATCTCTTCGCGCACCCGCGCCAGCTCCTGCTCCACGGCCAACACGTCCGACAACTTTCCCGTGCGTTGCGCGACGAGCTCGATCAGCCGCGTTTCGAGACGGTGGTCGTTGGCCATCCGCGCCTGCACGTCCACGTACTCCTCGCCCACATCCTGCGCCGTCACGTTCACCGATTCGACCTTGCCGATTGGCCGCAGCCCGTCAACCGCGTCCTCGAAGCGGTCGGCCGGCATGCGGATCTCGAGCGTTGCCGCCGCAACGGCCCCACGCCCCGACTGCGTGGTGCTCGAGCCGACGAACCCGCCGACTCGCCGCGCCAGGGCGTGCACGAGCGCGACTGCGCGGTCGAGCGAATCGACCTGCATCGTCGCCGTTCCAGCGCGAATCACGAGGTTCGGAAGCACGTCGTTGGCGCCCGGAAGGACAATGTCCGTTGAGGCGCTGTCGCTCGTCCGGGCGGGCACCCCGTCCGCATATGCCGCGGGCGCCGCAGCCGGGGCATAGGCGTCGACCGTTGGAAAGGCTGCGAGCTGGCGCTCCTGGGTGAGGTCTTTCCGGGCGTGCCGGTCGCACGCGCAGACCAGCAGCGCGAGGGCCAGGGGGGCTAGTTTCACGGTCATGGTTCCTCCTCACAGTCGGGTTGTTCGCGTGCGTGAGAAGGTAGAGACGCGTCATCACGGAGGAGTTGCACAATGGGCGTAACACGATTACTGCCTGCTGCCGGAATCATTACAGTCCTCGTCGGACCGGTTGCGTCGGCGGCCGCACAGGCAACGGGTCCCTGTACCACCACCACATTCGTTACCGACCCCCGCTACCACGCTGCAATCGCGGCCGCGCAGCGTACCATGTGCGACAGTCTTGCCCCGAAGATCCCGGGACTGCAGGTGGCCGTCGCTGTCGACGGCCAGCTCGTCTGGTCGGCGGCGTTCGGGTACGCCGACGTCGCCCGCCACGCCCGGGTGACCCGCACGACGATGTTCCGCATCGGCAGCGTGTCGAAGCCGCTCACTTCCACCGCCGTGGTCCAGCTCGTCGTGGGCGGGAAGGTCGACCTCGATGCCCCGGTGCAACACTACGTTCCCTCGTTTCCCCAAAAACCTTGGCCGGTGACGACGCGCGAGCTGGCCGGGCACCTCGCCGGAATCCGGCACTATCAGGGGAACGAGTTTCTCCTCAACACACCCTACCCGTCGGTCACCGCCGGACTCGCGATTTTCGAGAACGATTCGTTGCTGTTCGAGCCGGGAAGGCGCTTCTCCTACTCGAGCTACGGTTTCAACCTGATCTCCGCCGTGGTGGAGGGCGCATCCGGGGAGAAGTTCCTCGCGTACATGGGCGCGCACGTCATCCGGCCGCTCAGCCTGACGCACACCGCGCCCGATCGCGTCGACAGTCTGATCCCCGACCGTACCACCTTTTACGATCCGGACACCGTGCACGGCGGTTTTCAAGTCGCCCCGCAGGTCGACAACAGCTACAAGTGGGCGGGTGGCGGCTTTCTCTCGAGCGCCGAGGACCTGGTGCGGTTCGCGTCGGCCCTCGACCACCCCGGATTTCTGCCGCAATCCGCTCTCGACCTGCTGTTCACGAGCCAGAAGACGCGAGACGGACAAGTGACGGGGTACGGTGTGGGATGGTTCGTGCGGACCGACTCGCTCGGGCACCGGCGCGTGTTTCACGGTGGCGGGTCGGTCGGCGGGACGACGGCATTCGGGATGGATCGCGATGCGCACGTCGCGTTCGCGCTGACGTCGAATCTGACCGACGCTCCCCTGGGGCCGGCAAGCAGAATCCTGCCGCTTTTTGTCACGACGGGGAACCCTCGCGGACCGTGAGGGTTCGTTTCTAGTTATGAGAACACACCTGGCACAACTCGTGGCCCGCCTGGTGCTCGCCGCCGGCTTCCTGCTGGACGGGATTCCGCGGCTCAGCGCCGGCGGCCACTTTGCGTTCGTGTCGCTGCTGCGGGACATCGGGATTCCCGCAGCCAACATCGTGGCGTGGCTCGGCGGCGGCGTGGAAATCCTGCTCGCGGTGGCGATCCTGCTCGGAGCCTATGTGACCGTGGCGGCGATGGCGATGCTGGCGGCGATGCTGGTGCTGCTGTTTCGCGTCCACATGACGGGCGGGTTCAGTTTTTCCCACGCCCCGGGCCTCTCCGCACAGGTCCCGCCATTCGGCGGGCCTGCCTACGAAGTCATCGCGCTCTACTGCGTGCTGGCGCTGATCGTCGTCCTGGGCGGTGGGGGGAAGTGGTCGGTGGACGCGGCACGTCACCGCACCGCTTGAGCGCGGTTACTTCGTCGTCTTCCAGCGACGCGCGTCGAACGCCCCCTCGGTGAGCG
>DATFSB010000074.1:0-4115 GCA_035262825.1 Gemmatimonadales bacterium
CTTTCTCTCGACGTCGTTCGCATTTACACCGCCCCCGCTTTCATCAGATCATGCAGATGGACCATCCCGATGACCCTGCCCCCGCCATCCAGGACCGGCAGCGCCATGATGCCGTGCCGCTCCATCAGATTCACCGCCGCCTGAGCGTGCGTGTCCGCGGTCGTCGTCTTGGGCGATCGCGTCATCACGTCGCGCACCGGGACGTCGAGGAACCGGTCGCTGCGCTCCATCAGGCGCGTCAAGTCGCCGGCGGTCACGACTCCCTGCAGGCTGCCCGCCGCATCGACGACGGCCACGGTGCCGCGCTTGCGCGCCAGCAGCACTACGCACTCGCGCATCGGCCGGTCGGGGCCGAGTGCCGGCAGGTCGTGGGTGACCATCACGTCGCCGACGCGCAGCAGCAGCCGCCGCCCCAGGGCTCCACCGGGGTGCAGGGCCGCGAATTCTTCGCGGCGAAACCCCTTCACCTCGAGCAGCGTGACCGCGAGCGCGTCGCCGAGGGCCAGGGCGACGGTCGTCGACGTCGTCGGCGCCAGCGTTTCCTCGCACGCCTCCTCGGCCCGCCCGGCGTCGAGCACGACGGCCGCCGCCCGCGCCAGGGCCGACTCGGGGGCGCCGGTGATCGCGATGATCGGGACGCCGAGCCGTTCCAGCTGCTGCACCAGGCCGAACAGGTCGTCCGATTCGCCGCTCTTCGAGAGCAGCAATGCGACGTCGCCGCGACCGACGATGCCGAGATCTCCGTGCAGCGAATCGACCGGGTGCAGGAACGTCGCGGGGGTTCCGGTCGACGTGAACGTCGCCGCGATCTTGCGCGCGATCAGCCCTGACTTCCCTACCCCCGACACGATGAGTCGCCCGGTCGCGGAGCGCAGCAGTTCCACCGCGCGGACGAACGGGGTCCCGAGCTCGCGGGCGGCGCCCTCAATCGCCTCCGCCTCGAGCTGCAGCACGCGCCGCCCCCGCTCAGCGAGGTCGCTCATGTCCCGACGCGACATCGCCGCGCTCGGCGAAGTACCTGGTCACCAGCTCCTGCCACTCGCCGCGCGCCCGCAGGATCAACTCGGCCACCTCGCGCGCCGCTCCTTCCCCGCCCGCCCGCTCGGTGACGACGTGCGCCGCGGCCTTCACTTCGGGCACCGCGTTCGCCACCGCGATCGGGAGCGCCACCCGGTTGAGCAGCGGAAGATCGGGCAGGTCGTCTCCCACGAACGCACTCTCTTCCCACCCGATGCCGCGTCGTGTCAGCATCGCCTCGAACGTGGGCAGTTTCTTCTTGTTCTGGAGCACTTCGTCCACCTTCAGCTCGCGCCCGCGCTGCTCGGTGGCCGCGGATTGGCGGGCGCTGGCGAACACGACGGTGAGCCCAGCCTCGTGCAGCATCTTTATCCCGAGGCCGTCGTGGATATGAAAGCGTTTGGACTCGACGGGATGGTCGCCGACCTGGCCGATGTAAACGCCGCCGTCGGTCAGCACGCCATCGACGTCGAAGCCGACGAGCCGCAGACGGCGGGCGAGGGCCTGGTCAAGCACGGGCCATCGCCTCGCGCGCGCGCTGCCACACCTCGAGGGCGACCGCCACGATGCCCGGCAGTTCGTCCAGCGGCAGCATGTTGGGTCCGTCGCTCGGGGCGTGATCGGGATCGGGGTGTGTCTCGAGGAAAAACCCGTCCGCGCCTGCCGCGGCGGCGGCGTAGAGCAGCGGAGGGATGAACTGGCGCAGCCCGCCGCTCGATCCGTCGGCCCCCTGTCCCGGCTGCTGCACCGAGTGTGTCGCATCGAACACCACTGCCGTCCCGCACGCGGCGCGCAGGCGCGCGAAATTGCGCATGTCGACGACGAGGTCGCCGTAGCCGAAGAACGTGCCGCGCTCGGTCACCGCCACGTCGGCCGATCCACCGCCGCGCACCTTCTCCACGGCACCCGCCATCTGCTCGGGGCTCATCCACTGGCCCTTCTTGACGTTGACGGCGCGCCCCGACTTCCCGGCGGCGATCAGCAGGTCGGTCTGGCGGCAGAGGAACGCCGGGATCTGCAGCACGTCGGCGACCTCGGCGGCGGCGGCGACCTGGGCCACCTCGTGCACGTCGGTGAGCAGCGGCAGGCCCGTCTTGCGGCGTACCCGCTCCAGCGCCGCGAGGCCGGCGTCGAGCCCCGGCCCGCGCGCGGCGGATGCGCGCGTGCGGTTCGCCTTGTCGAACGAGGCTTTGTAGATGACGTGCACGCCGAAACGCGCGCCCAGAGCGACGAGCGCCTCCGCGACCTGGAGATTGAGGTCGTCGGATTCGATCACACAAGGCCCCGCGATGAGGAACGGGGCGGTCCCGTCGCCGAACTGGGGCATGGTCAGCCCGTGGCGCGCGCCAGCGGGGGGGGCGCCGGGACGAAGGCGCCGGGTTCGACGGGGTGCGTGTCTTGGTGTACCAGCGCCGCGCCGATGAGCCCCGCGAACAACGGATGCGGGTGCATCGGCCGCGACTTCAGCTCCGGGTGGAACTGGCAGCCGATGAACCACGGGTGATCGGGAAGCTCGATCATCTCCACGAGCGAGCCGTCGGGCGACAGACCGGAGCAGCGCATGCCGTACTCCGCCAGGACGTCGCGGTAGGCGTTGGAAACTTCGTAGCGATGGCGGTGGCGCTCGCTCACTTCGGTCGCGTTGTACACCTGGGCCACCCGCGAGCCGGGACGCAGGCGGCAGGGGTACGCGCCGAGCCGCATCGTACCGCCCATCTCCTGAATGCCCTGCTGCGTCGACATCAGGGAGATGACCGGGTTGGTGCATTCCGGAGCGAACTCGCTCGAATTGGTGTCGGGAATCTTGCACACGTCGCGTGCGAACTCGATGATGGCGACCTGCAGCCCGAGGCAGATCCCGAAGAACGGCATGCGGTGCTCGCGTGCCCAGCGGATCGCTTCGACCATCCCCTCCACGCCGCGCACGCCGAATCCACCCGGGACGAGCAGCGCGTCGAACGGGGCGAGCAGCTCGCCCGCCGTTTCCTGGTCGGTGAAGCGGTCGGACGCGATCCACTGCACGTCCACGCCCGTTTCGTGGGCGATGCCGCCGTGAATCAGGGCCTCGTTGATGCTCTTGTAGCTGTCGGCGAGCTCGGTGTACTTCCCCACCACCGCGATGCGCACGCGCCGCTCCGGATGGAGGATCTTGTCCACCATCACGCCCCAGGCGCGCAGGTCGGGTTCCTTCGTTTCGAGGTGGAGTCGCGTGCACACTTCCTTATCGAGTCCCTGCTCGTGCAGGCGCAGCGGGATTTCGTAGATGGTGCGGACGTCGGGGCTCTCCACCACGCAGCCGAAGTCGACGTTGCAGAACTGCGCGATCTTGCGCTTCAGCTCCTCCGAGAGCGGCCGCTCGGTGCGGCACACCAGAATGTCGGGCTGAATTCCGATCTGCATCAGCTCGCGGACGGAGTGTTGCGTGGGTTTGGTCTTGAGCTCTGCGGTGGCGGCGATGTAGGGGACGAGAGTGAGATGGATGAACAGGGTGTTTTCGCGTCCCACGTCCTGGCGGAACTGCCGGATCGCTTCGAGGAACGGCAGCGATTCGATGTCGCCGACGGTACCGCCGATCTCGGTGATGACCACGTCGTGATCGGGTGCGAGCCGCCGGATCGCCGATTTGATCTCGTCGGTGATGTGCGGGATCACTTGCACGGTCGAGCCGAGGTACTCGCCGCGCCGCTCCTTCGTGATCACCGAGAGGTAGACGCGGCCGGTCGTGACGTTGTTCACCTGCGAGAGCGAGCGGTCGATAAAGCGCTCGTAGTGTCCCAGGTCGAGGTCGGTCTCGGCGCCGTCGTCGGTGACGTACACTTCGCCGTGCTGGAACGGCGACATCGTCCCGGGATCGACGTTGATGTAGGGATCGAATTTCTGGATCGTCACCTTGAGTCCGCGCTCGGCGAGCAGCCGACCCAGAGAGGCCGCGGCGATGCCTTTGCCGAGGGAGCTCACCACGCCGCCGGTTACGAACACATACTTCGTCGAGCTCACGAACTCACCTCCCTCGGGTTGCGGGACAGCGTCAGCTCGACCCACTGGAGATCCTCCGGCGTGTCCACGCCGGGTGCGGGCGCCTCATCGAACCGCGCCAC
>DATFSB010000075.1:0-8185 GCA_035262825.1 Gemmatimonadales bacterium
CGAAGATTTTCACGACGAGCGGCGCGTCCACCACGACGTGCGGCGCGACGGCGTGGTAGCCGAGGGCGTGCACCCAGGCATTGCCGCTGCGCAGCGTCAGGACGCTCTTGATCATCCCCGGTCCCACGTAACTGAGCAGAACGAAGAGCAGCGACAGGGCCGCGTCCCGCGGCGACCCGAATGCCGACCACCCTTCGACGAGATGCATCGCCGCGTACGTCAGGCCACCGAGCAGCACGGTGCTGATCGCCGACCCCGTCAGTTTGAAGTAGCGGGGGAGCAGAATGGCGTAGATCAGGACCATCGTCGGCAGCACCGTCCCGATGAAGAAGACGGCAAAGCTGAGCGGGGCGCCGAGCAGCAGCTGGCGCGGGCTCAGGTGCAGGATGCCGCTGAACGCGCTCACCTCGAATAGGGATTCCAAGACGAGGATGACGAGGATCAGCCGGGCGTCGTTCGGGCGGTCGACTGAACGCAAGTTGAGCTCGGTGGTGGAATAGCGGCGCCGGAAGTAGAGGTAGGGCACCACGGCGAAGACCAGAAAGTTGTACGACGCCCAGATCCAGACATCGGCCGGTGTTTGCGCCAGCGTGCTGCCGTAGAGGGTGCCGGCGAGGTGAAAGCTGAAGGGGCGGTAGCCCAGCAGGGGACCGACGATCCAGCCACCGACTTGGCCGATAACCGCGTAGGCCAGCACGAGGAGCGTCTCGCGCAGCGCCACGCGGTGCTCGGGGGCGCGCGCGGCGATATCGGGAATGACGCGCCGGCGCGTCAAGAGGAACGTCACCACCATCAGCGCGAGGATCTCGATCATACCGATGGTCGGCGCGGCGATTTGCGACGCGAAGGGGAGGTGGGCGACCGCCGGCCGATCGAACGGCAGCGACCCGTGCGCGAGCCACAGCACGACCAGGTGGGCGACGACCCACAGGGCGACGGCGGCTTGGACGCCGCGATGGCGGACGGCGGCGGTAAGGACGGACCTAAGGGATACTGGAGTCTGGGGAGGGGTCCTCATAGGCGCGTTGTCCGTGCGTGGGTCCGACAGCCGCCGTCCGACAGCTTCGTGCCTGGTCAGGCTCCTGCCCGCAGAATGGCCAGCGGCGTTATCACTCCGGCCTCACGTCCGCTTCCAGTTGGCGGAACCGCGCATCCTGTCGCACCGAGTCCCACGTCGGCCATTGCAGCCACAACCATGAGTACGGATTGCGGGGCAATCGTTCGAGCAGGGAAATGCCCATGTCGAATGATCCTACCGCGATGTCACCGGCCGCAAGCGCGAGCAGTCCGGAATAGTCGGGACCGTTTTCGGGCAGGTGCGGCAAGCGCTTGACGAGGGTGTCCAGCTGGGCCCGTGCCGCTGCGGAATCCCCCTGGCGCGCGTCTGCGGTGATCTGGAAAACCAGGAAGGCGACGGTATCCCGAAGCAGCCAGCGGCGCGCGGAGTCGACATCCGCCTGTGTGATCCGGGCACCTGCCTGCGCCAGCTTCACGTCACTCAGCAGAGTATTCGTGTAGTCATCACTGCCGCCGAGCGCGATTGCGCTGTCCACCATCGCTCTGGCCTCATCGAATCGCCGCATGAGCAGGTACAGCTGCCCCAGCAGCCATGCCGAAGCGGCACGGTCGGGCTCGAGACTGAGGGAAGTCTGCAGGGCCGTATCCGCGGTGTTGAACCGGCCGGCGATGAAACACGCACGACCGTATTGATGCCACGTTTCGGCATTCCGAGGCTCGATCTGCAAAGCGTGCCGCAGGGCGTCCATTGCTCCTTGCAGGCAACGTGGGGCCTCGATCGGACAGTCCGGTGCCGGAACCAAGAGGGAACCGCGCGCCAGCAATCCATCGACGGTCGTCGAGTCGATGGCCAGCGACCGGTTTGCCGCGGCAAAGCCTGCCGACAGGAGACTGTCCCGACCGGGGCCGGGGAAGGTCGCACCGGCGAGGAAGCCATACGCCAGGCCCAGGCGACCCAGCACGGCGGCAGATGCCGGGTCGAGTCGCAGGGCCGCGCGGTATTCATTGAGGGCCTGGCGACTTTCGCGGCGCGTCAGATAGAAATTGCCTTTGAGGTAGTGGTCATAAGCGGCCAGACTGCTGGTCGGACGCTTGGTGAGTCCGGCGCGCTCGCCGGGTGCCAACCGACCGATGATTTCACTCGCCACGGCCTGGGCAACATCGTCCTCGATCGCGAGAATGTCCCGGTCGACGCGGTCGAACGTTCGGCCCCAGAGGTAGCGACCGGCAACTGTGCTGACGAGCTCCACCCGCACACGCACGCGCGCGCTCGACCGTTGCACGCTGCCATTGACCAGGTAGCCGACGCCCAGCACGCGACCGAGTGAGACCGGATCCTCACCCGTCCGCGTGCGATACCGGATGACCGTTTGGCGCGACTTGACTACGAGACGCTCCACCTGGCCCAGGCGAGAGATGATCTCCTCGGTCAGGCCATCGGCGAGATAGACATCGTTCGAATCCTGCGAGATGTTGTTGAAGTAGAGCACGGCGATGCTGTTCGGCGCAGGGGCATGAGCCGCGGTCCGTGCACACGGCGGCGGAGAACCGTCGGGGCACTGCGCGAGGAGCGCTGGAGCGCCGGCTCCGTATGCGACCAGCAGCAGGCTGATGATTCGACTCATGGCACGGATGTTTGCCCTTCATCGCACTCGATGGTCGGTCCGCGGGGATGGGGAGTCACCCGATCGCGCTCGGCAGCTTCAAGGAGCTGGCTGACGCCCGTGGATGAGGTAGCGTAGCACGGTGACCCGGCTGGCGGTAGCAAAGGCGCGGCAGGTGAACATCCACCCACCGCGCCTCCTTGGCGTAGGCCTGGGGAGTGTGACCTACGCTGCCGGCTTCACGACCTCCACCGCCACCTGAAGCGAGCGTGCATCCTCGGCCTCGAGTTCTGGCAGGGCTAGAACCGCCACAGGTAGCTCAACTTCGCGAAGAACCCGTCCGAGACCCGCGTCAGACTGCTGAACCGAAACGCCGTCGGCTCCTCCAGGCTGTCGCCGTAGCCGAGATAGGCCACGGTGCCGGGCGTGGGATGGTAGGAGAACAGCCAGTCGATCCGGAACACATTGCTCGCGCTCGCTGCCGTGCGCGTGAACGTCCCGGTCGCCGGATCGCGGACCAGGATCGGGTCATTGGTGCGCGAATCGTCCCGCAACGAATCCACCTGATTGGCCGTGTACTGCCCGACCACCCGCAGAAACACCGCGCGGGACAGCTGATACTCGATTTTGAGTCGCGGCACACGCGTCAGGGTGACGAGACTTCCGTCGGTTCGACGGTTCACCTGCCCGTGATTGTAGATCAGCTCGGCCCGGAGGCGGTTCGTGGGCCTCCAGATCGCGTCGACCGTGCTCAGGATGACCCGCGCCGACGCCCACTCGAGAAAGTTCTCGTCGTGTGACGCGAACACGAACGCCGTCAGCGAGAAGTTCTGGAACCGCGGCGTCGCGATGTTGACGGCGAGATCCAGGTTGGGAATGTGGGGCTGGCCGGTGAAGGGCACGGTGTCCACGCGCGAGCCGGCGCGTCGCTCGATCCAGTCGTTGGCAAAGAGCGACGCCGGATACCCGAATGTTTCCACCGATATCCCGGTCCCGAGCTGCCAGCCCCCCCGCAGCGTGACCCCGAAGCTGAAATCCGCCTGGTGGTTGGCGCGCGAGGCGCCGGCGGTCGGCCGGCCCCAGTCATTGATGTAGTTCGTGAGATAGACGTTCGCATTGAAGCTCTCCAGCGGCGAGCCGGGCCGGCCGTACAGCGTGAGACTCGGCGTGACGCTGGTGTTGAGAAACCCGGTGTTGGACAAGAAGCCGCTCGCCGCCCGGAAATCGCCGTGGACGCCGTAACTCTGGAAGGTGATACCGAACGTCCGGCCGGAGCGGACCAGCACCGCCTTCCACATCGGCGCCCAGCGGACTGGTCCCGCCGCCGAATCGCGCGTCGCACTCGCGCCACTCTGCACCGTGAGGTCCCACGCGGGTCCCAGCAGGATGCGTGCGTCGACCGCGGCCACGCGGTTGAAGCTCGATCCGTCTACCCGATCGGTGTACACGACGCCGAGCAGGTCCCGGCCCGCGAGGTTGCGTCGCAGCCGCACGACGGTGAGCAGCGGATGATCCCCGCCCGCGGCGGCGTCCGCACTGTCCACGCCGGCGAGCGCGGCGATGGTAGTGGCCCCGAGTTGCCCGGTGAGCTTGACCGCCGCCGCGGGATCCACCAGACGGCGGGTGTAGATGAGCTGCACCGGCGTCTTGAACAATTCGAGCCCGTCGAGGAAGAACGGCCGCTTCTCGGGGAAGAACAGCGCCGTGCGCGGGTCGAACTGGACCTGCGGCACGTCGGCTTCGACCTGCGAGAAGTCGGGCCGCGCGGTGCCCGCGAGGGACAACGTGCTCGTCACGCCCCACTTCGCCGTCCCGCCGATGCGCGGATCGCCGCCGCCGTAGTGCCAGCCCCCCGTCGCCGACTGCGGCAGACCGACGACAGTGCTCGTCGCTTCGGGTGTGACGTCGAGTACCAGGCCGCGCTCGAGGCCGGTGAGACCGGTCAGCGTCCCGCTCTGCGCCAGGAACGACGCCCGGCTCTGGAGCACGCGCGTCCACGTGTGCTGGTGGCCGGTGGCCTGTTCGACGCGAATCACGTTGACGCCCCAATCCTGGGAGTCGCGCGCCTGGTACCGCAGCGTCTTGAACGGGATCCGCACTTCGACCTCGTACCCCCCGGCGGTGAGCCGGCCTTTCGACGCGTAGATGTAGTCGGGGTTCAGGTCGACGGTGTACGCGCCGCTGCTCACCGCCGACAGGGTGGTCGCGATTTGCCGCGGCGCATCCACCAGCGCGCCGTCGGCCTGGGCGCCGAGTGGGTTCACGCCGAATACCAGGGCCTGGCGCCGATCGTTGAACGTGTCGAGCAGAATCTCTACGTAATCGTCGCCCGCGATCTTGTCGCGGTCGGCGAGGGTCGCGCGGACGCCGGCGGAGTCCTGGTAGGCGCGGATCCCGAAGTAGATGGCGTTGGGCGAGTACCACACGAGGACCACAGTCGAGTCCTCGGCGGGGCGGTCGTCGTTCGGCAGGTATTGGGAGAAATCGCGCAGCGCGGCGGCGCGAGCCCACACCGGTTCGTCGAGCCGCCCGTCGACGACGACCGCGGCGCCGGTGATCCGGGGGACGGCGACCGCCGTCCCCGTCGGGGTCTCCTGCGCCAGGAGCGCGGTCGCAAGTGCTAATGGATTAGCATACATGAAGAAAAAAAACTCACGGCACGTGCAGGCAGGGCGTCAGGACGCCGAGGCCGCAGATCGCCAGCGCGCCCGCCACCAGCACGACCGTGCGCAGCCGAAAGCGTTGCGGCGGCGGCGCGACCAGCAGCGCGCGCACCCGAGACTCGAGCGTCGCCGGCGCCGCCATTCCGGGGGCCACTACCACGCCCGACGGTGGCGTCGCGGCGGCCCGCATGATCTCGACCAGGTGCGCGCAGTAGTCGGACGCGCGCGTGCCCCCGGCGTGGAGCACCGCCTCGTCGCACGCCCGCTCCCGCTCGAGCCGCAGCCGCCCCGCCGCGAGCCAGACCGCGGGGTGGAACCAGAACGCGATCGTCACGGCCTCGAGCAACCACTCGACCAGCACGTCGTGCCGTCGCACGTGCAGCAGCTCGTGCAGCAGCACGACGCGCAACCGCTCCGCGCACCACAGTGAGGCCGCGGCCGGCAGCGCGACGACGGGGCGGCGCACCCCCCAGGTCGCGGGCACCCGCACTTCGTCCGACACGAGCAGCCGCACGGGTCGGGAGACTCCCGCCAGGTGACGGGCCGCGGTCAGAACCGCTGCGGCATCGGGCCTGCAGAGCGGCGTCGCGTGCCGCCCGATGCGACGCAACACCCGGAATCCCGGCACCTGGCGGATGACAGCGACGAGCGCCCCACCGACCCAGACGAGCGCCAGGACCACGGCGCCGCCGGTCGTCGATGGGGATCTGAGGAGCGACGCCAATGCCGCCGGCGCCTTGAAGAAGACCGCGGGGAGCAGGAGTCCCGAGAACGAGACGATGATCGCGCCCGCGATCACCAGCAACCACAGGTCGTGCCGTACATGAGCCGGCGTGCGGCGCAGCGCCAGGCCGGCGACGAGGCCGGCCAGAACCAGCAGCGCGATCTGCGCGAGGGCGAAGGTAGGCGTGAAGCTCACATCAGCGTCCTTCGCGCCGGGCGCGGCGCACCAGATCGCGAAGCCGGTCCAGGTCGGCGTCGGTGAGCTCCTTGGCGGGCACGTCGAGCAGCGCCGCCAACACGCCCGGGCGTGAGCCCTGAAAGAATGTGCGCACCAGGTGCTTCAGGGCGTTGCGTTGTGCGGCGCCGCGCGACACCGTGGGCTCGTACAGGTAACGGGCGCCGTCCTTGATGTGGCGCAGCTGGCCTTTGCGCTCGAGATAGCGCAGCATGCCGCGCACCGCGGAGTAGGTCGGGGGATCGGGCAGCTCGCGCATCACGTCGCCCACGGCGGCGCGGCCCAGGCGGTAGACGACGTCCATGATCTGGCGTTCGCGGCGACCCAGGGTCTCGAGACTGGTCGGCATCGGTGGTGAATATGCTAATGCATTAGCACTCGCGCAAGGCGGGCCCTAGCGCGGCACCACTGGAAGCAACACATGGGACGGTGCGCCGCGTCGTGCAGCAGCCGCTGGTGCGCCACCACGAACGTCGTATCCCGCTCGTTGTAGCCGCCGGTGTTCAGGTTCCGATCGTACTTGCAGTCAGGATGCGGACGACATGATGACACACTCGGTCGCACTCGACCCCTCTCATGTTGCGCGATGCGCAGTGAGCATGCGAAGGATCGGAAGCCGATGTCGGGAGTGGGGTTAGTCGAGTGGGTCGCGTGCGGATAGACAGATCGGATAGTGAATAACAGGTTCTGCCTAACCGTTAGACTCAGTCTAATCTTGGTTGGGTGAGGGCCTCACCATGCCTAACCGGTCTCGTGGGTGAAGGCGAAATCCCGCGGCGTATCCATTGGTGAGCGCGACGTCTTGATGGAGCTCGACCCACGCGTCTTCTTCTTCACCGAGCACTACCGCAACTATCCGGCCGTTCTCGTGCGCTTGGCCGACGTTCCCCGGGACCTCCTCGCTGATGTGGTGACGGAGGCATGGCGCCACGTCAGCGCGAAGCCGCCGGTTCGGCCACGGTCCAAACCTGGCGCGCGGAGGAAGCGCGGTGCACGTTAGCACCCAGTTGTGCGCGATTCGTTACGCGGGCGGAGTTCCTTTAAAATCATGAGGTCGGGTTGACATTCACCGACCGGGGGGGGAGTTCGTCATGTCAATTTCCAAGCGGGAGCAGCGGGAGATCGAGGCGGCCAACGCGTCTGGCAAGACCCCGGTCGTCTTCATCCACGGCCTCTGGCTGCTGCCAAGCAGCTGGGCCAAATGGGCGGACTTCTTCAAGCAGGCCGGCTACGCGCCCCTGACGCCGGACTGGCCCGATGACCCGGAAACGGTTGACGGCGCCCGGGCTAATCCCCAACTCCTCGCCAAGAAGACGTTGAAGCAGATCGCGGATCACACGATCGAGATCATCAGTGCCTTGAAGAAGAAACCCGTAGTCATGGGGCACTCGACCGGAGGCTTACTGGCGCAGATGCTCGCGGGCCGCGGCCTCGCGGCGGCCACGGTGGCGATCGACCCCGGCGTTTTCCGCGGCGTGCTGCCGCTGCCGGCCTCAGTGCTCAAGGGCGTCGGACCCTTCCTGATCAACCCGCTCACACGGGGGCGCGCGATCACGCTCACGTTCGACCAGTTCAAGTACGGCTGGACGAATGCCCTGGATGAGAAGGAGTCGAAAGAGCTCTACCAGACCTTCCACGTCGCCGGGTCCGGGATCGCCCTCGCGCAGATGGGCAACGCGAACCTCAACCCGTGGACGGAAGCGAAGGTGAACACGAAGAACCCCGACCGCGGCCCCCTGCTGATCATCGACGGCGAGAAGGACCACACGGTGCCGTGGGCGATCGCGAACGCCGCCTTCAAACGGCAGAAGCGTAACCCCGCCGTGACGGAGATCGTGAAGATCCCGAACCGGGGCCACTCCCTCACGATCGACAACGGCTGGCGCGAGGTCGCCCAGACGGCACTCGACTTCGTCCAGCGGCACGCCTAAGCGGTTACTGGA
>DATFSB010000076.1:0-13546 GCA_035262825.1 Gemmatimonadales bacterium
GCCCTTCTTTGGCGAGCTGGGCAAACGCCCGCGCCGCCTCGAGCACCGTGACCGTGCCGCTGATGTTGTCGGCCGCTCCAGGGCTCCACGCATCGCGGTGTCCGCCGACGACGACCCATTCATCCGGATACACGGCGCCGCGGATCACCCCGAACGTGTCCCAGATGGTGTGGAAGCCACGGCTGCCCTGCTCGCGCCGCACCTGGAGGCGGGCCGCGACGGGGCCGGGACCGATGTGATAGTGGAAGGGCAGGCCGCCCTGCCAGCCGTCCGGACCGCTCGGGCCCTTGAGGGCGATGAGAAAGCGCTGCGCGTTGCCGTAACTCATCGGCTGGACGGGAATGTGCGGGATCGGCAGTGACTCTTCGGGCGCGCGGCGCGCACCGGCAATCGAGGCGTAGCCGGGGGTCGTCGGGTCGCCGTCCATGTTCATGACGCTGCCGCGCTGGATTCCGCCGGAGGGGCGCATCGGTCCATCGGGGTAGACGTCGCCGCGCACGAACCCGTCGTCCTGCGGGTCGGAATAGATGATCAGCCCCACGGCGCCGTGCCGCTCCGCCTCGCGCGCCTTGATGCCGCGGAACGATCGCCCGTAGCGCGCGATCGCGATCCTGCCCTTCACGCTGATCCCCATGGAGTCGAGGGTCTTGTAGTCCTCGATCAATCCGAAGTTGACGAACACGACCGGGGCGGTGACGTCGCCGCTCGCGCTGTAGCCGTTGAACGGCGGGATCTGCGGCCCCGTGGTCACCGGATCGCTCGCCACGCGCGGCTCGGTGAGCAGGAGGGGCTGCGGCGCCGCCCCGGGCCACGCGACGAGCCAGGCCCGCACCGTGTCGACCGCCGGGATGTAGACGTCGTACGCCTTCACCCACGTCTCGAGCCCCCAGCTTTTCATGCGGGCGACCACTTCGTCGCGTGTCGCCGCCTGGGCCGGCGTGCCCGCCATGTGCGGCACTCGCGCGAGCGTCCGCGTCAATTCGCGGGGGCTCAGCGTGTCGGGGATGGCGACCAGGCGTTTCTCGAAGGAACGCTGGCGCGCGGTGTCCGGCGCTCCGAATCCGATCGGGATCGCCTGCGCGTTCAGTCCGACTCCCACGCCGACCAGTAGCGACACGACGAGCAGTAACCGCACATGAGTCTCCAGGGTCAGGTGCGGAAGAACATAACGACCCCACACCGCATGAGCATCTCTTCACGACGGATTCACCCAAACCATATCGCGGTGCTTCAGATCATCGGGTCATATGTGCAATCACCGCGGTCAATCGTCTTGAAAGGAGGCGGTATGCTGAACGCGATCGCACTGCCATTGTTGCTCGTCACTGGCACGATGGGAAGGACGCCGGCTGCGCGTGTCCGGGAGTACGAGGCGGCGTACCTCTCGGGATATGCTGAGACGCCGAGTTTCGCCCGGCAGACCGGCCTCGCCTGCAACGTCTGTCACACGCATTATCCGGAGCTGACCGCAACCGGCCGGGCGTTCAAGCTGAACGGCTATGTGTTCCGACGCGCAGACTCCCTGCAGGGCCGCAGTCCCGAGGGTCAGCAAAACCTGTTGCTCAACCTCGTCACGCCGCTGTCGTTCATGCTGCAGACCTCCTTCACCGCCACGAAGAAAGCGCAACCGGGAACGCAGAACGGCGTCGTGTTCTTCCCCGACCAGCTGAGCCTGTTCACCGGCGGAGAGGTGACGCCGCACGTCGGGGGATTCCTGCAGGTCACGTTCGACCCGCAGAGCGGCTCGCTCGGTCTCGACAACGCCGATTTCCGCTACGCCAACCACACGACCCTTTTCGGCCGGCACACGACGTACGGGCTCAGTCTCAACAACAATCCGACGGTGCAGGACATCTGGAACAGCACGCCGGCCTGGGGTTTCCCGTACGGCTCCTCGGCAGCGGCGCCGGCGCCCGCCGCGGCGGCACAGATCGATGGGACGCTGGGACAGCAGGTCGCGGGGCTGACCGCCTACACGCTGTGGAACGGCAACGTCTACCTCGAGGCCGGAGCCTATCGATCCGCACCGATCGGGGTCTCGCGACCACTCGATTCCACCGCCGCTGGGGTGCTGAGCGGCGTGGCGCCCTACTGGCGCGTGGCGTTCCCGAACACCTTCGGGAAGCACTACCTCTCCGTCGGGACGTATGGGATGTCGCTGAAGACGTTCCCCGCCGGTGTCAGCGGTCCGGCGAACCGGTTCACCGACATCGCCTTCGATGTCAGCTATCTGCTGCCGCTGGGGCCGAACAGCTTCACGACCGACGCCACCTGGATTCACGAGACGCAACATTGGGATGCCGGTGGGGCAGCCAACGCGAAAAACACCCTCAACGCCGTGCGCTTCGACGCGATGTACCACGTCGGACATGAGTACGCCTTCACCGTGGCGCCGTTCGTAACCACGGGGTCGACCGATACGCTGCTCTACACGCCGGCACCGCTCACCGGGAGCCGGCTCGGCAGTCCCAATTTCTCCGGTGTCATCGGAGAGGTGGACGTGATGCCGTGGCAGAACCTGCGCATGCAGTTCCAGTACGTGTATTACGGCAAGTTCAACGGCAGCCGCACGGACTACGACGGAGCGGGGCGTAACGCATCGGACAATAACACGGTCTACGTATTGGTCTGGCTGTTGTTCTGAGCAACAGGACGTTGTGGAGGATGGTGGAGGTTGGTGGAGGTCTGACTCCACCTCCACCAACGTCCACCCTCTTCCACCAACCTCCACAACCTTGCGAGGAGAGAATGAAGTTCGCACTAGCTCTAATTTTTCTGGCGACAGGTCCGCTGTGGTCGCAGAGTCCCGGGATCGATCCTAACTGGCTGAAGGCGGATAGCGCGGCAGCGAAGGTGGAGGTGACGATCGTGGCCGGCCTGACCAGCGCCAACGGCGGCATGAACTTCAACGGCGCGAGCGCCGGCGGCCTCACTCTGACCGTTCCCCCCAAGTGGACGGTCGTCCTCCACTTCACGAACAACGATCAGGTGCTGCCGCATTCGGTGATGGTGATTCCCGCCACGACACCTGTGCCGGTAACCGTGACACAGCCCGCGATCCCCCATGCCGTTACGCATCGTGCCGACCAGGGGCTGTCCTCCGATACGCACGAGGACGTGCAGTTCGTCGCCGAGCGGCCGGGATCCTTTCTCTTGTATTGTGCCGTTCCCGGCCATGGCGCCGCGGGGATGTGGATTCATTTCGACGTTTCGAGCACGGCGCATCACCCGCAGCTGGTGGCCACGCCGAAAGCCGAGTGACTCACTAGATTCGGTACCCGTGATGCCAACACGCCCTCTGCTTCGCCTCGTACCGGGCGCTCTCGCGCTGGCTCTCGCCGCGGCATGTCGGGAGCGCGGCCCCGTACCTGGTGCGATTGTGTTGCGGATATCGGCGCGTCACCCGTCCGGGGATCCCGCGCCCACGGCGCGTGTGCCGCTCGTCTACGCCGACAGCTTCGTCGCGCAGGGGCGCGACACGATCTTCCTGCGACGCGTCCGGCTCGTTCTGATGGAGATGGCGATCGCGCCATCGGTCGCCAACGAGTGCGAAGAGGAAGAAGGAGAGGACAATCCTCCCTGCGTGGACTTCCAGGAAGCGGCCGCCGTGGTCGAGCTGCCGCTCGGGCGCGGCACCATGACCCGCAGCGCCGAGCCCGCTCCCGCGACGGAGTACAACCTGTTCCAGCTGATCATCCACAAAGCCGATTCCCACCAGGACAGCACGTTGATTCGCGCCAACCCCGAGCTCGACGGAGCTTCGGTCCGGGTGGACGGCGTGCTGAGCCGCGGCGGCAAGCGGCATGACTTCGTCTTCGTGACGCCCTTCAACGAGCAGGAGGAGATCGCCCTCGAGCCGGCGGTCGCTGTGCCGTCGCACGACACGCTGCACCTCACGTTGCGCGTCGACGTCGGGTCGTGGTTCACGAACGGCGACCACCAGTCCCTGATCGACCCCGCTTCGGCGGCAGCCGGCGGCCCCAACGAGCACACGGTGAATGACAACATCCGCACCTCGCTGAAGGTGTTCCGCGACGTCAACCGGGATGGATTAGAAGACGAACGCGCACCCTGACGGGCGCTGCCCCGCCGCGCAGCAGGTGCACCATTTCGGGTCAGCACCGGTCGCGACCACAGTTCCTGTGCGCTCCGCAACAAACTGACAGCACACGACTTACTGACGGCTCGAATCCGCGCGCAACCGGGCACACCGCCTGCCACTCCCCCCGCCCGGATGTGTACTACTTCCGTTGCGCAAACTCAGAGGAGCCCGACAATGAAACGTGCGATGCTACTGTTGGCCGTTCCGGTTGCGCTCGCCGCTTGCAGCGCGGACGGTGGTGGACCGAAGGCGATGGGACGCGTCAATCTCGCGGTCTCCGGGCAGCGTTCGATGTTCGCGTCGTCGGCGTCCGTGATCCTGGCCGGCGACTCGACGAAAATCACCGCCGATTCCGACACCGTAATCGTGCGCAGCGTCGACCTGGTCGTCCGCCGTATCGAGCTGAAGCCCGTCGAGGCGGCAGCGTGCGATACGCTGGGGGATGAGGGCGAGCATGCGGATTCCGCCGAGCATGAAGACTCCGCCGGCGACGATGGGGTAGCCGAGCCCGACGCCGAGGGCTGCGAGGAGATCAAGGCAGGTCCGGTTCTCGTCTCCCTGCCGCTCGGCGACACGGCGGTGGTGGCGCTGGTGAGCGTGGCTGCTCCCGCGGGGCAGTACGACAAGCTCGAGTTCAAGATCCACGCCCCCCGCTTGCCGCGCGATTCGGCTTTCCTCGCAGCGAACCCCGGGTTTGACAGCACCTCGATCAGAGTGACGGGGACGTTCAGTCACAAAGGAACGCGGACCGACTTCACCTTCACTTCGGCGCTCGAAGGGGAGGAAGAAGTCGATATCTCACCGCCGCTCGTCGTCGACGCATCAGGCACCGCCAACGTGACGCTGCGGTTCGACATCGCGGGCTGGTTCGCCGGCCCCGGCGGCACGGGCGTGGTCGACCCCGGCAACTCGGCGAACGGCGGACTGATCAACGAGAACATTCAGCGCTCGATCGACGCCTTCGAAGACGACGATCACGATGGTCATGACGATCACAGCGAGGGTTCGGGCAGCGGGGAAGGCGACGGCTGAGGCAGGGTTGTCACGGTCCGCCGGGGAGGTGAGATTACCTCCCCGGCATGACCACTATCTGGATCGACGGGAAATACTACGATCGCGACTCGGCCAGGGTCAGCGTGTTCGACCACGGCCTGCTGTACGGCGATGGCGTATTCGAAGGAATCCGGGCATACAACGGCCGCATCTTCCGGCTCGATGCCCACCTCGACCGGCTGTACGACTCCGCCAAGGCGATTAATCTCGACATACCGCTCAACCGCCCCGAGATGGAGCGGATGGTCGCCGAGGCGTATGCCAAGAGCAAGATGCAGGATTCTTACATCCGGCTCCTGGTCACCCGCGGCGTCGGGGACCTCGGTTTGGACCCCCGCAAGTGCGAGCGGCCCACCATCATCTGCATCGTCGATACCATCCGCCTGTGGCCCCAGGACCGCTACGAGCGCGGGCTGGTCTGCCTGTCCGCCGCGACCCCGATCAGCCACAAGGAAAACCTCTCCCCACGGGTCAAATCCCTCAACTACCTCGCCCATATCCTCGGCAAGATCGAGGGCATTGCCGCCAACGTCGATGAAGTGATCATGCTCGACTCCGCGGGCTACGTGGCGGAGGCGAGCGGCATGAATCTGTTCTCGGTGTCCGACCACACGCTGCGCACGCCGCCGCCCTATAGCGGCATCCTGCGCGGGGTGACCCGCGACGCGGTGCTCGAGCTGGCGCAGGAAGCCGGGTATGGGACGCTCGAGATCCCGCAGAACCGCTATGACCTCTATACCGCCGACGAGGTCTTCCTTACCGGGACGGCGGCCGAGGTCATCGGCGTGACGAAGATCGACGGACGGACGATCGGGACCGGGTCTCCTGGCCCCGTCACTCGCGACCTGGCGGCCCGCTTCAAGGCACTGGCGACTCGCGGCGACTGACAACTCTTGACCGCACTTGCGGTTACGCTCATATTGGGCAACCCATTGGGACGTCGGTCACACTCCTGGGGGTCACAATGCCCTGGCGCGTAATCGCTTATGGGGATGAGGTTTGGCATGTCCAGCCGGTAGCAGAGCTGCGCCCGAATGAGCATGCCTGGCAGTTGATGCTGTCGTTTCGCGCCAGTTCGGGCAGGATGCGGGATAAAGCCTTTTGGACCCCCTATCCGATCGAGGCGACGTCCAAGTCGGCACTGTTTCTGCAAGCTGAGCTGATCTCAGACGCCGCGCTGTCGAATCTACTGGCTGGACGATCGTGAACCTGTTGTCATTGTTGAGCTTGCGTGCGTCAGGAAGGGAAGGGGATGCAGGGAATGACGGGCCCAAGCCGACCAGCAAAGGAGCATGTGAGCGGACCTGCTGCCGCACTTACCGAGCGGCTGCGGTTCCAGACGTTTGCCCTCGACCGGCTGGCTGACGGCAGCTGCCGGGCGCGGGTCTTGTTGTCGTGGAATGACGGCCGGGAATTCGTCGGCGAAGCGCAGGGCATGTCGTCGCAGGCGGGGGAGCTGCGCTGCTCCGCCGAGGCGACCGTGCAGGCGCTGCAACACGCCGTGCAGCGCGAAGTCGAGCTCGATCTCCTGGGTGTGAAGGCGGTGCGGGCATTCGACGCCACCGTCGTGATCGTGAGTCTGTCGGTGCGTTCGGACGGGAACTCCTGGCGCATGGTGGGCTCGTACCTGACCGAGACGGACCCGCCTCGCGGGGCCGCTTTGGCGGTGCTGAACGCAACCAACCGAGTTCTCGGGAACTACGTAACGACACGATGATGCCACGCGCGCCCGTGCTGTTGCTCGTCGGGGCAGGCCTCGCCGCCTGCGCCGGCCACCCTGCGCCTGTGTCGCAGGCGCCGGTCCCTGCCGCCCCTCCTCCTGCGGTCGTCACCCGTACCACCGACACCGTCTCGAGCAAACCCGACAGCGCAGCCGTCGCCGCGACGGTGCGCAGCGAGGACGTCGAGAAGGAAGCGGTGCGGCTGTTCGGTCCCGAAGGCCGCGAAATCGTCGCCGGCGCGGACGACACCGATCTCCCGCCGACCTTCGACATCAACGTCACCAGCTACGCGACCAACCGCCGCGTGCTCGCCTACCTCGAGTTCTTCCAGGTCGACGCGCGCGACCGCTTCGCGATCTGGCTGTCGCGCCTGTCGCGTTACGAGGGCATGATCCGGGATCGGCTGCGGGCCAAAGGGCTGCCGGAAGACCTCGTGTACCTGACGCTGATCGAGAGCGGGCTGTCCAATTCGGCCGTGAGCCGCGCCCGCGCCGTGGGGATGTGGCAGTTCGTGTCCGGGACCGGCCGTCTGTACGGCCTCGAAGTCGACCCCTGGGTGGACGAGCGCCGCGATCCCTACAAGGCGACCGACGCCGCGGTGAACTACCTGTCCGACCTGGTGCAGCGGCTGGGCAGCGTGTATCTGGCGGCTGCCGCGTACAACGCCGGGGAAGGACGGATCCAGCGTGGCGTGCGGCACCTGCCGGGCCAGTCCGATTCGCTCACCGACGACACGTTCTTCCAGCTGGCCGACCGCCGCTACCTGCGGCGGGAGACGCGCGATTACGTGCCGAAGCTGATCGCGGCTGCGTTGATCGCGAAACAGCCGGACCGCTATGGCTTTACGGATATTCCGCGCGTGCCACCGCTGCAGTTCGACGAGATCCGGGTGTCGGAGGCCACGGGGCTCGACGTCCTGGCCCGTCTGGCCGACACGACGACCGAAGCGCTGGTCGAGCTGAACCCGCAGTTCGTGCGGCGAGTGACCCCGCCGGGACGCGAAGTCACGGTGCGCGTGCCGCGTGGGACGGGAACGCGGGTGGCGGAGGGCTACGACACCCTGCCGGCCACGAGCCGGATCACCTTCGTGGAGCACTACGTCACGCGCGGCCAGACGCTCTCCGACATCGCGAAGCAGTATCGTGTGTCGATCGCGATGATTCAGGGGGCGAACCCGAGCCTGCGGTCCCGCTCGTTGCGCGTCGGCACGCGGGTCGTCATCCCGATGAGCGGCCGCACGGTGCCGGGATCGTCCTGGAAGAGCGCCACCGCCGATGACGGCGCCCGCATTGCGGCGCGCAGCGACGGTGCGGCGACTTCCATTACCGCCTCGCACCGGGTGCGGCGCGGCGAAACGGCAAGCCAGATCGCGCGTCGCTACGGTGTGGACCTGGATGCCCTGCTCGACTACAACGGCCTGTCGCGGCGCTCGGTGATCAAGGCCGGGCAGGTGCTGAAAATCCCTCCCTCCCCGCGGGCGATCAAGAACCAGTCGGAGTAAGCCTCTCTTCTGACCGACCGGTAGGATGAAGGGCCAGGGATCGCTCCCTGGCCCTTGTCACATCGTCTCTTCCCGTTCGTTCCCCTCTCCGCCTAGCGGAGAGGGGTCAGGGGTGAGGACCTGCGAGGTGCTACTCCGTCGAGTTCACCCGGCGGTGGTAGCCCCGCATCACCGACTGTGCGTACCCGTTCGACGGGTCGACGCCGGCGTCGAGCAGCTCCTGCACCTTGGACGGGCCGCGGTTGTACGCCAGCAGCGCCCGCTCCAGGTTGTTGTCGTAGCGGGTCAGCAGATCGTGCAGGTACCGGAAGCCCAGCCGCAGGTTGGTATCGCGGTCGTACAGCTGGGTGGTGGTGACCCCCGCGTCATAGAAGCGCGCGGTGCCCGGCAGGACCTGGGTCAGCCCGACCGCCCCCGCCTGGCTCTTGGCATGGAGGTCGAACCCGGATTCGACGCGGACCAGCCGGAACGCCAGCCCCGGCTCGATCCCCTCCGCGAGCGCGATGTCATAGACCGCGGACGCGAGGTTCGCCGGGATATCGTAGCGTCCCGAATACTCCATCACCGCCTCGGCGCGATCGAGCTGCAGCCGGGCGACGGACAACTCGCCGCGCATCGACTCGAGCTGCTGCGACATGTTCTGCACCTGGCTCAGCATAGCCGAGGTGGAGGGCGTGGTGTCGTCGTCCGCCGTCGCACGGCGGACCCAGCCGATGCTGGCCACCGTTACGGCGACGAGCAGGATCAGCCCCCCCTGCAAGCGCAACCGACGTGAAGCGCGCATACTCCTCCTGATTGAAGTCGCGACGGCCGAGAGTTCAGCTGCGGTGCCAATCCCCGCGGCTCCCACCCGTCTTTTCGAGCAGCCGGATCGCCGTCATCTCCATCTGACGATCGGCGCTCTTCACCATGTCGTAGACCGTCAGGAGGGCCACCGAGACCGCGGTCAGCGCCTCCATTTCGACGCCCGTCTTGCCCGTTGTGCGAACGGTGGCCTGGACCCGAACTCCGGGAAGACCATCGTCGAGGCTCGCCCGAACGGCGATGTGGTCGAGCCCCAGCGGATGACACATCGGGATCAGCTCGGCGGTCCGCTTGGCTGCCATCGTCCCGGCGATCTGGCTCACCGTGAGGACGTCGCCCTTGGTGACGGCACCGTCCGCTACCAGGCGGAAGGCCTCGGCCGACATCCGGATCGCTCCTTCGGCGGTCGCGGAGCGGGGCGTTTCGGCCTTCCCCCCCACGTCCACCATGCGGGCCCCGCCCGCCCCATCGAGGTGCGTCAGCTCCGTCATGCCTGCACCAAATCGGCCGACAGTACGGCAGTCAGGAGCTGTGGATTCACATTCCCCTGGGCCCGCTCCCGGGCCTCCAGCACCAGCGCGATCGCCTCGGCTATCCGAGCCGTATCGGCTCCGGTCTTGGCCTCGCGCCGCAGTCGCTCTACCAGGCCGTCCAGCATGTCGGTAAAGCCTCCCCTGGCCTGGTAGGGAGCCTGCCGCAGGGCAGCCGCATAGCGATCGGCCGATGTCCCGTGCAGTGCAGTTTGAAACGCTTCGGCCGCGTCCCAACCTCCACCGGCCGACGCCGGCAGTTGGGCAAGAAGCCTGCCGATGCACCCCTCCGCATGGACCACTGCTCGAGCCTGGTTTTTCAGGTCAGGAAGCTCGGCCTGTGCGAATGATGTCACGACACTGTCCGACAAAGAGACGACACGTGTACGCACAACGCGAGAGAGGACGGTAGGCAACAGCTTGTCAGGCTCTGCTGCCGTCAGAATCAGCACGGTATCGGCCGGCGGCTCCTCTAATGCCTTGAGTAAAGCGTTTGCTGCCTCAGGGTTAGCCTGCTGCGGGATGAGCCGCTCGGCGTCCCCGATAAGGAAGATTTTGCGCTTTCCCATCGCAGGAGTAAGGCTGATCCGTCTCAATAACAGTCGCACGGTCGCAACACTGTGGTTCGCCAGGCCCGAAATTGGCCCGTAAAGTGGGCGCTCGCGCCTCAGTGCCAACTCCTCCCCCAGCGCTGCCTCTACCAGGTCCACCTGCTTGTCGGCGTCCCCGGACTTCTTGGACGGCTCGAGCGGAATGAACCAGTGCAGATCGGGGTGGCTCAGGTTCTCCGCCATCCGGCACGAATGGCACGCACCACAGGGCTCACGGCCCTCTTTCTCGCACAGGATCAGCTGCCCCAACCACAGGCCCAGCCGCTGCTTCCCGACTCCCTGGGGACCATGGAGCAAAATGGCCTGGGGCAGCCGACCGGCTCGAGCCGCCTGCGACAGCCGGTCCCGAACTGCATCATGACCGTATAAAGGGCGAAGACTCATGGCCGTCAATGTACCTAGACCCCAGTCAATCAACGACACAATTAACTGCAACTCGTTGATTCGTAACAGTTTCCGGACTTAGGAAGGGGCTTGTGATATGATAAGCTAATGCGCGAGAACGTATTACGGCTGAATGTGAGCAATTGCTCACAAGTTCTATGGCGTCGCGAGCACCTCCCTCACTTTCCGGATCAATTCCTCGGGAGAGAACGGTTTTTGGAGGAATGCGGTTCCGCCCTCTCCCACCCCCTCGCGAAACGAGGGGTCGTCGGTGTAGCCGGAGCAGAACAGGACGCGCAGCGTGGCGCGTTGCTGCGTCAAACGACGCGCCAGCTCGGGCCCGCCCATCCCCGGCATCACGACGTCGGTGACGAGCACGTGGATCGGCCCGGGATGGGTCAGCGCCGTGGCCATCGCTTCGGCGCCGGCGGCAGCGGTGAGCACGCAGTATCCGCTCGACTCGAGCGCGCGCCGGGCAAACTGGCGCACCGCGGCCTCGTCCTCGACCAGCAGCACCGTCTCCGAGCCGCGCGAAGGAGCCTGCGGGGCCGACGTCTGGTCGGGGACGGCGACCGGTTCCCCCGCCGCAGGGAGGTAGACCCGGACGTTGGTTCCTTTCTCCGGCCCCGAGTCGACGTAGATGTAGCCGCCGTTCTGCTTGACGATGCCGTACACCGTCGCCAGTCCCAGGCCGGTGCCCTTGCCCAGCTCCTTCGTGGTGAAGAACGGCTCGAACAGATGCGCCCGGGCCTCCGCGGTGAGGCCGGTCCCGGTATCGGAGACCTCGAGCAGGACGTACGGTCCCGGCGGCGCGGGGGGGTCGTTCTCCGGCTGCACCGGGCCGAGCACGAGGCCCGCCGTGCGCACGACGATGCGGCCGGCTTGGGTCAGGGCGTCGCGGGCATTCACGACCAGGTTCAGTACGACCTGCTCCAGCTGTCCCGCGTCGCTCTTGACCGCGAGCGGGCGGTTGGCGAGGTCCATCACGAGATCGATGTCTTCGCGGATCAGCCGGCGCAGCATCGAATCGAGCGCCGTGAGCGTCTCGTTCACGTCGATCACCTTCGGGGCGACCACTTGGCGGCGGCTGTAGGCGAGCAGTTGCCGAGTCAGATCGGCGGCGCGCAGCCCGGCGCGGCGGATCTCTTCCAGGTCTTCGCGCACCGTGTGCGACGGCTCGACCTCGCGCAGCGCCAGTTGTGCCGAGCCGAGGATGGCGGTGAGCAGGTTGTTGAAATCGTGCGCGATCCCGCCCGCGAGCCGGCCCACCGCTTCCATCTTCTGCGCCTGGCGCAGCTGGGCCTCGAGGCGCCGCTGCTCTGTCACGTCGCGCGCCAGCACGAGGTTGGCCTGCCGCCCGCCGAAGTCGATGACGTGCGCCACTACCTCCGCTTCCAGCAGCGTGCCGTCCTTGCGGTGTTGCATCCAGTTGCTCGGAATCTCCGACAGCTGCACCCCGTGCGCGTCGGTCGGCGGCCACAGGTCGAATACCGACATGCCCAGGAATTCTTCGCGGCTGTAGCCGTAGCGGGTGATGGCCGTCTGATTCACGGCGAGGAAGCGCGCCGTCTCGAGATCATAGACGTACATCGCTTCGGCATTGGACTCGAACAGCATGCGGTACTTCTGCTCGTTTTCGAGCAGCTGGCGCTCGAGGCGGCGCCGTTCGGTGACGTCGCGCGACAGGATCAGCCGGGCGCGCCGCCCGGCGAACTCGATCGAGTCGGCGAGGATCTCCACGTCGATGATGGTGCCGTCCTTGCGGCGGTGGTGCAGGCCGCTCCGGGTCGCGGCGAGATCGCGCGGCTCGCGCAGCAACGTCGCCAGCGCCGGGTGGTCCATGGCGGGGTGGAGGTCGTACACCGTCATGGCGAGCAGCTCGGCCTCGGTGTAGCCGTAACTCGCGATCGCGGCCTGATTGGCCGCGAGGATCCGGAACATGTCGTGGTCGTAGACCCACATCGGCTCGGGGTTCGACTCGAACAGCAGGCGGTACTTCGCCTCGCTGTCGGCGAGCTGCTGCTCTGCCCGTTTGCGCTCGATCACGAGCGCGATCTGGGTGGAGACGAATTCCAGGATCTGCCGCTCCCGCTCGCCGTAGCGGACGCCTGCCGAGTAGGTCTGAACGGCGATCACCCCGATGCTCGAGCCCCCGGCCTTGAGCGGCACGCCGACCCAGTCGAGTGAGGGAGAGCCGATCAGCTCGACTTCGCCCTCCGCCACGAGGCGGTTGTAGACGTCCGGCGTCGCCAGGAGCGGCGTGCCGGTCCGCAGCACGTATTCCGTCAACCCGCGGCCCATGCGCTTGGCCGGGAATCCGGGATCGAATTCGTCCTCGAAGTAGGGGAACGACAGCATCTGCTCCGACTCGTCGTACAGCGCGATGTAGAGGTTGCGGGCGGGCATCAGCTCGCCGACGATGGCGTGCACCGCGCGATACAGCTCGGGCAGGGTGTGAGCGGTGTTAGCCGCCTCCGAGATGCGGTACGTGGCGGATTGCAGGTGCTCGGCGCGGCGGCGGTCGGTGACGTCGCGCTGTGTCCCCCACACGCGGACCAGCGCGCCGTTCTCGACGAACCCGACCGAGTTGCTGACGAAAATGCGCTGGTTCCCGGCCCGATCGACTTCGCGGTACTCCTTGTCGTGATCCCGGTAGCCGGTCACGATGAACGTCTTCGTCGACTCGACGTTCTTGGGATCGCTCTGGTCGAAGAACTCGGAGACGTATTGCCCCACGAGCTGCTCGGGCCGCTCGTAGCCGTACATGTGCGCGAACACCGCGTTGCACTCGCCGAGGACGCCGTTGCGGTATTGCGCCGTCACCTGCTCGTCGAGCGGTA
>DATFSB010000077.1:0-2774 GCA_035262825.1 Gemmatimonadales bacterium
CGCGCGTTGCGGGAGGGGAAGAAACGCGTCGCCGTCGGCGCCCGCTCCGCGATCTTCGCCCCGGTGCAGCGACTGGCGGTGATCGTCGTCGACGAGGAGCACGAGCCCAGCTACAAACAGGGCACCGCGCCGCGCTACCACGCGCGCGACGTGGCGCTGGCGCGGGGACGGGTGGAGGGCGCACGGGTGCTGTTCGGCAGCGCCACACCGTCGCTCGAGCTGCTGCACCAGGTCGCCCATGGGGGCGTGCGCCGCGTGGAATTGCCGCGCCGCGTCGGCGACCGTCCGCTCCCGCCCGTCGATGTCGTGGATCTCCGGTCCGCGGAGAGAGTCCCCGAAGCGGGGCCCGTGACGTGGAGCGAGCCGCTCGACCGCGCGGTCCGCGAGGCGCTGGAGCGCAAGGAGCAGGTCATCCTGCTGCTCAACCGCCGCGGCTTTGCTGCCTTTCTACAATGTCCGACCTGCGGCACCGTACCCGGATGCCCGCGCTGTGCCATCTCGCTCACCGTCCACACGACGCCCAGTGCGCTGCGCTGCCACTATTGCGGTCATGAAGAGGAGCTCGGGCCCACCTGCAAGAGCTGCGGCGCGACGACGCGCCGCATGCGCGGTCTGGGAACGCAGCAGCTCGAGCACTTTCTCGGCGTGCGGTTTCCCGCCGCGCGCATCGCGCGCATGGATCTCGACACGACCAGCACCAAGTGGAGCCACCACCGCATCCTCGAGCGCGTGGCGCGCGGCGAGGTCGATATCCTGCTGGGGACGCAGATGATCGCCAAGGGGCTCGATTTCCCCGGCGTGACGGTGGTCGGTGTCGTCGACGCCGATACCGGACTGCATCTCCCCGACTTTCGCGCCCCGGAGCGGACCTTTCAGCTCGTCGCGCAGGTGGCGGGACGCGCGGGACGCGGGCCGGCGGGTGGGCGCGTCGTGGTGCAGACCCGGTCGCCGGACCACCACGCGCTGCGGGCCGCGGCGGCGCACTCCATCGCGGCCTTCGCCGCCGCCGAGCTGCCGCTCCGGGCGCTGCCCCATCCGCCGTACCCGCCGCACGTCGGTCTCATCCGCTTCGTGGCGCTGGGCAAGACCGAGGATGCGGCCGCAGCGCGGGCCACGCGCGTGGCGGACTGGCTGCGGCGCGCCAACGGCGAGCGGCTCGGGGGAGGGCTCACCATCCTCGGGCCGGCGCCTTGCCCGATCGCGCGACTGCATGGGCGCTGGCGCTGGCACGTGCTGATCAAATCAGCCGAACCGCGGCTGCTGGGCCGGGTGATGCGGGCGTGGCGCGGGCAGGGGCGGTCGGCGGCGTTGATCGTCGCCGACCGCGATCCGGTCTCACTGCTGTAACGATCGCTGCGCGATCCTACTTGCTGAAGCTCACCACGGCGTCGCCGCAGCCCACTCCCTGCACCCAGAGGTGCTGGTCGCCGGGAATCAGCGGGGCGAGGTCGCGCTCGGAAACGATCATCTGTGCCGTGAACGACTCGTCATTGGCGTCGCCGGCACGATAGAAGTCGGCCAGCAGCACGACGGTGCTGTCGTCGGTAGCCGCGGGCTTGAGCCCGTCTCCAAGCGAGCACTTGAACTGCGTCGACTCGAGCAGCTGCGCCGTGTCCCAGCGGACCCCCTGGCCCGTGGCGCATCCGCCGAGCGGACCCTGGCCGATCGAATCGGTGCAGCTGAATCCGCCGCCCGAGTGGACGTCTGTTATCGTGGGGATCACGTTGTTCGCCGACGCGGCATTGAACGACCCCCCGCCCGTGAGGATCACGGCGCCCTTTGGAAAGCCGCTGGCGCTGCCGTTGAAGCCGAACCCCGTGCGTGGCCCGGGCTGATGCACCGTCGCTGCCGCCAGGGGGCGTGCGGCAGCCGAGTACGCTGGTGCCGTGGGGTCCTTGGAATGGTTGCTACAGGCAGCCGCGCCGATAGCGGCCAGCATGAGTAGCGCCACAGTCGCTTTCATCTTTCTCTCCTCTCGATGTGAAGACTCACTCGTGACAACCACTGGCCACCGGCCACTGGCCACGCCTTCAGTTGACGACGATGGTGCCGCGCATCCCCGGATGAATCGTGCACGCGTATTGATAGGTGCCCTGGGCGTTGAACGTGTGCGAGAAGCTGCCGTTCGTCGCCAATGCGCCCGAGTTCCACGTCTCCGGGCCGCTGCCGCCGGTCGACGTGTGGTTCACCCCGTCCTGGTTCACCCAGGTCACCGTCGTGCCGGCGCTGACCGTCCGCGGCGTCGGGTCGAAGGCGAAGCCCTGGATCACCACTTCGTTCGGCCCGGGGCCGGGGTCCATCGCTCCGGATCCCCCGCCGCCGCAGGCCAGCGCGAACGCCGTGATGAGCGTGGTGGCAAAGAGTCGTGTCATGTCAGCCTCCTAGCTGAAGACGCCGATTTCGTGTGTCGTCAATTAACAGTTCGGCGTGCGACGCCAGTATCGGGAAAGCGGGAGTGGCAGTACCGGATCCTCCGGTGCCGTGCTGTAGGACGCCGTCTGTCGGGACGAAACCGACTCGGCTGCGAGTAGGACCGGCACCGACACGCGAGTTCCGCTCGCGCCGCGTTGACCCTCGTGGGCCGACGCCGTAAGGTTCAGCCAGTTCACCTTCGAAACGCGCGCAATGTCGGTGCTCTGGTCTCTCGTCCTGTTGTTCGGTGGCGCCGCGCTCGGTGCCCTGGCCTGGTTCATCATCCGGCCGCGGCGCGGAGTCTCGCTCGACGCGCCCGTCCGCGGCGCCAGCGAGTATTTCGAGCGGCTGTTCGAGCACGC
>DATFSB010000078.1:0-2013 GCA_035262825.1 Gemmatimonadales bacterium
CTTGCGCCCGCGCCGCCCCTCGTCGAGCGCACGCGCCATGAGATCCTCGATCGCCCCGCTGGGATCGAACTCGGTGAAGCCGAGATTGATCTTGAGCTGGTATTTGCGGATGGTGCGGTTGTTCCACTCCTGCACGTTGTATTGCAGCCGCGTGGCGATGATCGGCGCCTTGTCGCTCGTGGCGTCGACGGCCATGGCGGCGAAGGAGCCGCCCTCGATCCGTGCCAGGAGGTCGGAGTCGCGGAAGCTGCGTTTCAGGATTTCCGCCACGGCGCGCAGCACCGCGTCGCCTTCATCATAGCTGGCGACGGTGTTGATCGACTTGAGCCCGGCGATGTCGGCCGCGACGATGAGAAACTGTCCCTTCTGACGCTGCGCCCGCTTGATGTAGGGCTCGCCGAGGGTGACGAAGCCGCGGCGGTTGTACAGCCCCGTGAGACCGTCGATGAAGGAGAGACTGCGCAGCGCCGTCTGCAGATTGGAGATGTGCACCGCCGAGCGAATCGCGCGGGCGAGAATCTCGGCGCCGATCTTTCCTTTCTGGAGGAAGTCCTGGGCACCGGCCTGCAGGGACTGCGTAGCGAGATCGTCATCGCCGCGCCCCGTGAGGGCGATGATGGGGGTGTCCTCGTGACGCTCGCGGATCCGGACCAGCGCGTCGAGCCCGGGCGCTTCAGGAAGCGACAGATCGAGCAGTACGACGTCGACTTCCTGCGCGTTCAGGTGTTCCAGCCCTTCGGCCAGGCCGGTGACGTGCGTCAGCGCGTAGGGCTGCGCCCCCGAGATCGCGGGGATCACCTCGCCCATCGTCTCCTGGAGCAGCTGGGCGTGGCGCGGGTTGTCCTCGATCAACAGAATGCGGATCGACTCGGTGCCGATGTCCGCCAACGCCGCCCGTGCCGCTCGGCCGGAAATACGTGTCAGGATGCCTCCAGGGGGTGTAGTCCGGCCTCTGACATGCGGTAATTTCCGGTTTATGAGCGCCTGGCGCCAGTCGCGCGTCGCCATGACCGCCCTCTGGACGAGCGCGGTGCTCGCCGGCGGCTGCACACACTCCTGGCCGTTCGACGCGGGAGACCCCTCGCCGCTCGGTCCGCGCGGTCAGGAAGTCCCGCGCCGCCTCACCTTTAATCCCGGCGACGACCGCGACCCGAGCGTGCGGGGCGGTGCCATCACCTACAGCCGCCTCGATCCCGACGAGCGGGGGGAGGAGCGCTGCCTCGCCTCGATTCCACTGGAGGGCGGCACGATCTCGGCGGAAACGTGTCCCGGACCTCCCGCGACTCCGGGCGACACCTTCGTCGACACTTGGGTCCGGCCGTCGCTTTCCCTCGATGGGCGGCAGGTCGCCTACATGTGGCAGCAGGGGACGGTGATCGGTGTGCTCGGCTTCTGGTCGACGAGCGTCGTCGTGGCCCCGGCGACGCGGCCCACGGAGCGGACGCTCGTCTGGCCGGTAGTTTGGATCGCGCCCAACGGCCGGCTCGCCGATGCCGTTTCCGCGCTCAGCTGGGTCGACGACCACACCCTGCGCTTCCTGATCGGCTACGAATTCATCTTCAAGGTCAAAGGGGGCGGGCAGGCTCGCTACACCGATACGACGTTCGAGTCGTTCGCACTAGCTCAGCTGGACGTCGGGACGGGGACCTTCGCGATCATCCCCGGCGGGCAGGACGTCCTGGCGTACGCACCGGCGTTGGACGGCGGGCTGTGGCTGGTGAAGCACGGTGCTCCGTCGAAGTTGCTACATCAGGCGCCAGGTGTCGACACGACGACAGTCGTCGGGTCGTTCCCCGACTCGGTCACCGTTCTCGCCAACGTCGGCGATCTCCCGGTGGCGATCACGGCGGCATCGGACTCGATGGTCGTCTGGCTCGTTCCCGGTGACTCGGTGGCGCACTCGCTCGTCGTGGGATCGGGAGTGGGTCCAGTAACCGACATCGCGCCGATTCCGGGAACTAGGGCGTTCATAGCAGTGGTGGAGCGGGGCAGGGACCTGTTCGGGGATCCGGC
>DATFSB010000079.1:0-2725 GCA_035262825.1 Gemmatimonadales bacterium
GCTCTCCGACGAAGCGTCGTTCGTCACCGGTCAGGCGGTCCCGATCGACGGCGGCGTGCTGCGGTAAAGCAGCAGGCGGTAGGATTTGTATTTCTTGAAGTTCGCGCCGTTGCGCCGACCGCTGAAATGCTTGTCCTCGTAGCGCTTCATGCTCTTCCTGAATTTCCACCGCACGACCTTCATCACCCACGGGTGCTTCGCCTCGAGCCGCGACAGGATCAGCTGGTACGCCGGCTGGATCGCGTCGCGATAGGCGGCATCGAGCAGATCGAACGTCGGCGCGATGCCGTCGGTCATGTCGAGGTCCTTGGCGGGAGCGAGCGGAAAGCGGGCGACGGTGTCGCGGAAGCGCGGCAGCTCGTGGCCGCCGCCGATCGGGCTCTTCCCTTCCGCCGGCACGCGGAAGATGTCGGTGATCAGGACGTATCCCCCCGGATTGAGGAGGGAGAGCGCTTTGGTGAACGCCTCGTCGAGCGGGATGAACAGCAGGCTCTCGCTGAAGAGAATGAGGTCGTAGCGGCGCTCGGTCTGCAGGTCCTGAAACCGCGTCTCAAAGATGTCGCCACGGCCATGCAATACCTGTTTGGCGACGTCCGTCAGCACGCCGTTGGGGGAGACACAGTCGACCGTAAAGCCGCGGTCGAGCAGTTTGCGCGCGGTGTTCCCCGCCCCGCATCCCACGTCCAGCACCGAGCGGACGCCGGCGGGAATGTGCGACATCAGAAAGTCGGTGTAGTGCGCCTGCGCCTGGGCCAGGTTTTGCGGCTCGGGCGCGAGCCCCTGGGGCCAGAACCCGTAGTGCAGGTCCTGCATCCGCAGAAAGTGATGACCGATCACGTACCCCATGGCGAGGCCGAATTCACTGGACGGCAGATTGCCGTTGGTAGGGAGTGTGGGCGCGGGAGAATGCTCGGGGGCGACGGCCGTATGTCCTCCTGGTTGCCCCAAACCTACCCGGCTTGCCGGACGCAGCGAAAGACGCAGGCTTGCCCCGCCGCAGGGCTCCGGTGAGACTTCACGCCAGCGTCTCTCAATACGGAGGTCATCATGCCGTCTTCGCGCATCACCCGTCGAACCGCCATCACCACGCTCGGACTCGTCGGGCTGGCGCTCCCAGGCTTGCTGGAAAGCCAGCCTGCTGCGTCGTCCTCGGCCGAACAGCAGCCCCACATGCGGGCCGCGCTCGAAGCACTGCGCACCGCCAAGCGCCACCTCGAGATGGCGGAAGCGGACAAAGGTGGTCACCGCGTGAAAGCGATCGCTCTGGTGAATGATGCGATCACGGAGACGCAAGCGGGGATTGCGTACGCAGCGGGGCACTGAAGATGGCGCTACGACCGCGCTGAGAGCTGATGGCTGACAGCTACCTCTCCCGCCTGATTTCCCATCTCGCCTGGGCCGACGATCGTGTGCTGGCGTCGTTGCGCAGTGCCACGAATCCCGATCCCTCCTGCCGCGAGCTATTCGCGCACGTGCTCGCCGCAGAGCACGTGTGGCTGGCGCGATTGAAGGGGGAGACGCCGACGCATCCGGTGTGGCCCGACCTGTCGCTGGAGCAATGCGCGGCGCTCGTCCAGGCGAACCAGCGCGCCCTCTCGAGCTACGTGGACGCACTGACACCAGAGAGCCTGTCGCGCGGCGTGACGTACGTGAACAGCGCCGGTCGTCAGTTTACATCGAGCATCGAGGACATCCTGCTGCACATCGCCCTGCACGGATCGTATCACCGCGGGCAAATCGCGTGGGCGCTGCGCAGGGGCGGCAGCGTCCCGATCGCGACCGATTATATCGCCTTCGTGCGTGGCGCACCGGCCGCCACGCGCCAGTAGCTCGAGCGCCGGTCGACGACAACCAGGGAGCAACGGCATGGGCAAGGGTGATCAGCGCAGCCGCCGCGGCAAGATCTTTCGCGGCACGTACGGCAAGACGCGTCCGAAGAAGAAGCGGCGGCCGGCAAAACAACCGGCAACGGATAAGAGCTGAGACGACCTTCGATCCAATAGAGGATGCACGATGACACTGAATAGCTCCGGTCCCGTGACGGTCCTGCTGACGCTGTGCGTCGCCACGACGGCGTCCGCTCAAGTCTCCACGCGCTGGACCCAGCATGCGCTGGATCGCCCGCAGCCGCGCATCGTCGGCCCGGCGCCCGTGGACCGCCCCGATGCTCCTCCGACCGACGCCGTCGTGCTGTTCGACGGCAGCGATCTGTCGCAGTGGGCGGGCGATTCGGGGCAGGCGGCGCCGTGGAAGGTCGAGAACGGTTACATCGAGGTGGTGGCGGGCAGCGGGTTCATTCACACGCGGCGCGGCTTCGGCGACTGCCAGCTGCACATCGAGTGGGAGGCGCCGCTGCCGCCGCAGGGCGAGGGCCAGGAACGAGGCAACAGCGGGGTGTTCCTGATGGGGCGCTACGAGGTGCAGGTGCTCGACTCCTACGACAACAAGACGTACCCCGACGGCCAGGCGGCGGCGGTGTACGGCCAGTTTCCGCCGCTCGTCAACGCCGCCCGGCCGCCCGGAGAGTGGCAGAGCTACGACATCGTCTTCCACCGGCCCCGCTTCGACGGCAAAGGGCGCGCGACGAAGCCGGCGCGCATCACCCTCTTCCACAATGGAGTGCTGGTGCAGGACAACGTCGAGCTGTCGGGACCGACAGCGCATCAAATGCGGCCGCCGTACACCGTGCACCCGGACAGCCTGCCCCTCGGCTTGCAGGATCACG
>DATFSB010000080.1:0-5171 GCA_035262825.1 Gemmatimonadales bacterium
AACGGTTGCGCAAGGGAGAAACCGGCTACCTCAAGGAGGTGACGCCGGAGCCGGCAGGCGAGCTCTAGTGGACGTCGTCTTCTTCGGCAGCCCCGACTTCGCCGTCCCCTCGTTGCGCGCGCTGGTGGGCGAGGGCTTCAATGTCCGCGCCGTCGTGACCCAACCCGACCGCCCCACCGGACGCTCCCGCTCTACGTCGGCCCCGACGCCCGTCAAAGCGGCCGCGACCGCGGAAGGTCTCGACGTGCTGCAGCCGGAGAAGCCGACCGACGCGGCCTTCCTGCAGCACCTCCGGGACTTGGCACCCGACGTCGGCGTCGTCGTCGGTTATGGGCACATCCTTCGCTCCGAGCTGCTCACGCTGCCGCGCCGCGGCATGGTGAACGTGCATCCGTCGCTGCTGCCGGCGCTGCGCGGCGCCGCGCCGATCGAGTGGACGATCCTCCAGGGCATCGAAAGCACCGGCGTCACGATCATGCAGCTGGACGAGGGATTGGACTCCGGGCCGATCCTGCACCAGCTGCCCCATCGCGTCGACCCGGGCACGACCGCCGGCGAGCTGCGCGCGCATCTCGCCGAGATGGGTGCGCAGGCGCTGATCGAAGCGCTGGCGCTGTGGGAGCAGGACAGCCTGAAGCCGGTTCCTCAGGACGCGGCGCACGCAACCTACGCGCCGAAGCTGACGCGCGAGATCGCGCACATCGACTGGACAAAGCCCGCCGACGAGGTGGTGCGCCTAACGCTGGCACTCGACCCCAGGCCCGGCGCGTGGACGACCCACGACACGAAGGAAGTGAAGCTGTTCGGCGGGCGCCCCCTCCCCGGCCGCGGCATGCCGGGCGCCGTGACGGAAGCAGGGGCGCGGCTGGTCGTCGCCGCCGGCGACGGCCTGGTGGAAATCGCGGAGGTCCAACCCGCCGGGAAAGAACGCATGCCGGCGAGCGACTGGGTGCGCGGCCG
Organism: Gemmatimonadales bacterium; assembly: GCA_035262825.1. GTDB lineage: Bacteria > Gemmatimonadota > Gemmatimonadetes > Gemmatimonadales > GWC2-71-9 > DASTHG01. The sequence continues at coordinate 961 of DATFSB010000080.1, forward strand.
CGGCACCACCGTCGGCCGCCGCTTCACGTGAAGCAGGCGCTCCCGCGCCTGCATGCGATCACCGACGAACGCATCGCGCGCCGAGCCGATCTCGAGGAAATCCTCGAATCCCTGACGGGCATCCCGCTGGCCGCTCATGCCCGCGGGCATTTATTGTCGGGCCGTGAGCAGTATGAGCTCGCCATCCGCCTATCCGCCCATCCGCCCATCCGTCTCTTCCTCAATGACCGCCTCGACATCGCGCTCGCGTGCGGCGCTGCCGGCGTACAGCTCTCCCGCACGAGCCTCCTGCCGGCGGACGCCCGTCGCCTCGCCCCCGACTGGTGGATCGGCAGCTCAGTGCACTCCCTGGATGAAGCACGCACCGCGAGGGATTGGGGGGCCGACTATCTTTTGGTGGGTCCAGTGTATCACACCGCCACGCATCCCACGGCGACCCCGCTCGGACCGGAAACGCTCGGCGCCATCGTCGGCCTTGGGCTCCCGGTGATCGCGATCGGTGGAGTGACTCCGGAGCGGGCGCGCGAGCTGGCCGGCGTGGGCGCCTACGGCGTGGCGGCGATCCGGGCCATCTGGGATGCGGACGATCCCGGTGCGGCGGCGCGGAGCCTGTTGGAGGCAGTCGCATGATCGAAGTCCTGGTGAATGGAGAGCGACGCGCGGTGCCGGTCGATGCCACTCTGCTCGACCTGCTGGGCGTGCTGCATCTCGATCCGCGCGTCGTCGTGGTGGAGCACAATCGGCACATCGTGCGCCGCACCGAGCTCGAGCGGGCGCGCCTCGCGCCGGGTGACGCGATCGAGCTGGTCCATTTCGTCGGTGGCGGATGACGAATACGCTCACGACCGACCTCGCGCGCGACGTCCCGTTCAGCATCGGCGGGCACACCTTCCACTCGCGGCTCTTCGTGGGGACCGGGAAATACCGGTCCAACGAGGAGATGGTACGCGCGATCGAAGCGAGCGGCGCCGAGGTGGTCACCGTCGCCGTACGCCGCGTGCCGCTCGATCGCGGCCGCGACGACGGTATCCTCCACTATCTCGATCCCAAGCGCTTCTTCCTGCTCGCCAACACCGCCGGGTGCTACACGGCGGAGGACGCGATCCGATACGCCCGCCTGGCGCGGGAGGCCGGATTCAACGACTTCGTGAAGCTCGAGGTCATCGGCGACCAGGAGACGCTGCTTCCCGACGTGGCCGGTCTGCTCGAGGCGACGCGCGTGCTCGTGCGCGACGGGTTCAAGGTGCTCGCGTATACCAATGAAGACCTGGTGACCGCGCTGCGCCTCCAGGAAGCGGGAGCGGCGGCGGTCATGCCGCTCGCCTCTCCCATCGGCAGCGGGCTCGGCCTGCTCAATCCGTTCAGCGTGCGCACCATCAAGAGTCGTCTCACCGTCCCCGTGGTCGTGGACGCCGGTGTCGGCACCGCGTCCGATGCCTGCCTGACCATGGAACAGGGCGTCGACGGCATTCTCATGAACACCGCTCTCGCCGCTGCACGCGATCCCGCTGCGATGGCGCGCGCGATGCGGCTCGCCGTCGATGCGGGACGCGCCGCGTTTCTCGCCGGGCGCATGCCGCGTCGCGAGGTGGCGGTGCCGTCCTCCCCGCTCGAGGGGATGCTGGATTAAGGGCGCGACCGCCGCGCGCCGCGCGGCTCTCGACATTTTGCGCGCGGTGAGCGGCGGAGCGCCGTTCGCCGACGCGCGCGACCGGGCGGTGGGCACCTTGTCGGAGCGCGACCGCCGCCTCGCATTCGAGCTTTCCGCCGGCGTGCTGCGCAGCCGCCGCTCCCTCGATGACACCCTCGACCTGCGGCACGCCGATCCGCGCCTGCACGACATCCTGCGCCTCGGCGCGTACCAGTTGAATCGACTCACCCGGGTCCCCGCCCACGCCGCCGTCTCCACCAGCGTCGAGCTGGCGCGCGAAACGGCGGGGGAAGGGGCGGCGCGCTACGTCAATCACGCCTTGCGCCGGCTGGCGACGACGGGGAGTGAGGAGCGGGGAGTGGTCCCTTCTCACCCGGACTGGCTGGTGGCGAGATGGAACGAACGCTTCGGGGCGAGCGAAACGGCCCGACTGCTCGACTGGAACGATCAGAAACCGGCGCTGGTGTTGCAGCCCGTGCGTTGGGGGATCTACGAGCTGCATGAAGCGCTGGCGGACGCGGGATACCGGGTCGCGCAGGCGGCGTTCGGCGAGGGGCTCGTCGTTTCAGGAGGATCCACGCCCCACTCTCCACTCCCCAGGAAGCTCCCCGGGTACTCCGACGGCGCGTTCATCGTCCAGGACCCCGCCCAGGCGCTGGTGGCCCGGTTCGCCGCGATCGACCGGGGCGCTCGCGTGTACGACGCCTGCGCGGCGCCGGGGGGAAAGGCGGTCGCGCTCGCAAGCGCCGGAGCACGCGTGACCGCCGGCGACACGCGTGCACCCCGCCTCGCACGGCTCGTGGAAACGGTGGCGCGCACTGGAGTGGCGATCCCGATCGTGGCTGCCGATCTTCTGTGCGCTCCGTTTCCGCCGGAGCGGTGGGAGGCGGTACTGCTCGACGCGCCCTGCTCGGCGACTGGGACGATGGCGCGACATCCCGATGCCCGCTGGCGCGTACGCCCCGAGGCGATCAGCCGCCTCGCCCAGCGCCAAACGGCGCTGCTCGACGCCGCCGCCAGGCTGGTGCGGCCGCGCGGCGTGCTCGTGTATGCGACCTGCTCGCTCGAGCGGGAGGAGAATACGGAACAGGTGGAGGCGTTTCTCCAGCGTCACCAGGACTTTCGCCGTGCCCCGGTGCCGGGCGCAGTGCCGCCCGAGCTCGTGACGGCTGCGGGCGATCTCCATGCCCTGCCGCAGCGTCACGCGATCGACGGGGTCTATGCGGCGCGCCTCGAACGGAGCGCGGCATGAAATTCCGGCGCCACATGCCGCCGCTGCACCAAATGCGGCTTCCCAAGCTGCAGCTGCCCGGAATCCCCGAGATCGAGCGCGACGACGCGATCCGCTGGGGGTTCTGGCTCGTGGTGGCGCTGGGCATCGGCTACCTGATCGCCGCCATCTTCGTCTTCCCGGCTCCGCTGTTTCCGCACCACCAGGAGGTACCGCGGGTGCTGGGGATGACGATCGCCGACGCGCGCACAGCCGTCACGACGGCGCGCTTCGTCCCCTCCGACGCCGGCAGCGAGCCGCACCCCTTCGCGCCGGTCGGCACCGTGATCTGGCAGGACCCGCCGCCCGGCGTGGAGGCCCCTTCGGATATGCACGTGGCGCTGACCGTGAGCTCCGGCCCGCCGCGCGTGCCCGTACCCGATGTAGCCGGACTCGACGGCGGGCTCGCGACACGGCTGATCAACGCGGCCGGACTCACCGTGAGCAAGGTCGAATCGGTGCAGGCGGCGTTTCCAACGGGCCTCACGATGATGACGCGGCCCGCTGCCGCGACGGCGCTCGCGCCGCGCAGCGGCGTGGGCCTCGTGATCAGCCGCGGCGCACCGACGATTACCGTTCCCGATCTGATCGGGCTTTCGGTCGGGGATGCCAGGACGAAGCTGGAGGGGCTCAGCCTCGAGCTGGGGGGCGTGACGCGCCGGCGGACCACGGAGTCGACACCCGGGACGATCATCGCGCAGCGTCCTGCCGCCGGCACGCTGGCGGCGCCCGGGACGAACGTCGACGTCGTCTCGGCGCGGTTGCCGCAATGAGCGGCGCCGTGCGCATCGCGCCGAGCGTGTTGTCGGTCGACCTCGCACGGCTGGCGGAGCAGGTGCGGGCCGTGCTCGACGCCGGCGCCGACTGGCTGCACGTCGACGTCATGGACGGCCGCTACGTCCCGAATCTCACGTTCGGCGCGAACATGGTCGCGACGCTGCGCGCCCTGACGGATCGGCCGATCGACGTGCACCTCATGGTGGTCGAGCCGGAACGCTACCTCGAGCCGATGGCTGAGGCGGGAGCGTCGGGGTTGACGTTTCATCCCGATGCGACGGTGCACGTCCAGCGCCTGCTGGCGGCGGTGCGGCAGCGGGGTCTGCGCGCCGGGCTGGCCCTCAACCCGGGCGCGCCCCTGGCGCTGTTGGAGGAGGTCATCGCAGACTTGGATGTGGTGCTCATCATGTCGGTCAACCCGGGATTCGGCGCCCAGCATTACATCCCCGCGTCCACGGACAAGATCCGCCGCGCCCGCGGCGCGCTCGATCGGGCCCGGTCGCCCGCCTACCT
>DATFSB010000081.1:0-7342 GCA_035262825.1 Gemmatimonadales bacterium
GCAAACGATTGCGTTCGTGTCGGAAGGGGTGGGGCGCCGGGATACGGTCAAAGCGACCGTCGTCCGCGTGGACCCACCGCAGTTCAAGCTCGCTGACGGACGGTTGCTGCTCGCGCTGCCGGGACAGCCGCTCTTCCCGAGCGAGCTGGTGCGCACCACGTCCGAGGCGACGCTGTCGCTCGACGCCACGAAAAGCCGTCCCAACACACAGCTCGCCTATGTCGCGCAAGGCGTCACCTGGGAGGCGACGTACCAGGCGATCATTGGGAATGCACAAGCCTCGGTCGGCGGAGCGGCGACCGTAACGTCGCAGTCCGTGCGATCGGACAGCGCGGACGTGCAGCTTGTCGCAGGAAGCATCAACCGAGTTCGGGAAGAGACGCCTATGGCGCAGCGAGATGCCATGTCCGGCGCGGTCTCGTTTCAAGCCAAGCGGGCCGCAGCACCGGAGCCGTCGCAGGAGGCGGTCGGCGAAACGCACGTCTACTCGCTCCCTGCGCGTCTCGCGCTCGAGCCCGGAGTTCCCGTCACGACCGCGCTCTTCCCCCGGACGACGACGCCGGTGACACAAGAGTTCGTGGTACCCGGCGTGCTGCCCTGGCGTGGTTATTTCGGGCCGCAGCCCGGCGAACAGAACGAGGTTCCGGTGCAGGTGTGGTACACGTTCAAGCGAGCCAAGGGCACGCCATTCGGTGACCGTCCGTTGCCGGGCGGCACGATGCAGCTCTATCAGGCCGATTCCTCCGGCCGGTTGCAGTTAATCGGTGAAGCGACGATCGGCCATACACCGGCGTCGAAAGACGTCCGCGTGCAGTCGGGAGACGCCTTCGACGTCACCGCCGAGCGCGTCCAGACCGATTACAACCAGGAGCAGCTCCCTCCGGTGCGACGCGGCATGCCGAACCGCCAGCGCATCACGGCGTCGTACCGTGTCACCGTGACCAACGCCAAGACCGACATCGTCACCGTCGACGTGCGCGAAAGCCACTTCGGCACCTGGTCGGTGACCGAAAGCACCGTCCCGGCGGAGAAGCTGTCGTCGACGGAAACGCGGTTTCGCCTCCGCGTGCCGGCGGGCGGGCAGGCGGTGCTGACCTACACGGTGCAGGTCGAGTCGTGACGGTGCAGATCCTGCAGCTCGCCGATCTCCATTTCGGCGGCCTCGCCGACATCCGGCAGATCGAGGCGCTGGAGCACATGCTCCCCGACCTTCGGCCCGACGTCGTCGTGATCGGCGGGGACATCTCGCAGCGTGCCCGGCACGGCGAGTTTCAGCGCGCCCGCGCCTTCGCCAACCTCGTGACCGAGACGTGTCAGGTCTTCACGATGCCGGGAAATCACGACGTGCAGTGGTGGCGCCGGCCGCTCGTGCCGATCGGCAAAGACGCGATCTACGGCAAGTACCGGCAGTACTTCGGCGACGACCTCACCCCCACGCTCGAACTGCCCGGCGCCCTGATCGCGAGCGCGCTGACGTCGCACGGGCTGAGCCTCGCGTCGATCAGCACCCTGCGCGACGTCTGCGTGAAGGGCCACCTGCCGCGCCGCGAAATCGAACGAGTGCGCGACCTGTTCGCCCGCGCCCCCGCCGATCTCGCCCGCGTGCTGGTGGTGCACCACAACGTGCTGCGCGGCGACATCTCGCAGCGCATGGGGCTGGCGCGCTGGCGCGCGGCGCAGCGCCGCATCATCGACTGCGGCGCCGACGTCGTCTTGTGCGGCCACGACCACCAGGAAGGGGCCGACGTGCTAGAGGGGAAAGTCGTCGTGTCCACCACCGGCACCCTCTCCGTGCGCACTCGCGGCGGCCGCCCGTCGTGCTTCAACCTCGTCACCATCGACCCCAGCGCCGTCCAGGTGACGTTCTTCCGGTGGGAGGGGGAGAAGGGACGGTTCCGGCCCTCGGACACGTTCGCGTTTGCGCGGGAGCGGGGGGCTGCTCCGGTGGCCGTTTAGCGTTGGGCGAAAAGTGGTCGGTGGTCTGTGGTGAGTGGTCGGTGTAACTTCCTTTCGCTCCTCGATCCTCCTTTGAATCACCGACCACTGGCCACCGACCACTGACCACCGCCTATGCCTCCTAAATTCCACGGCGTCGACTTCTACAACCTGGACGGATTGTTATCAGAAGAAGAGCGCGCCGTGCGCGATACGGTGCGCGGCTGGGTCGACGACAACCTCCTCCCCATCATCGGCCAGTGCTACGTCGAGGGCCGGTTCCCCAAACAGCTGATCCCCGGGATGGCAGAGCTCGGTCTCTTCGGCGCCAACCTGCCCGAAGAGTACGGCTGCGCCGGGCTCGACAACGTCGCCTACGGGCTGATCATGCAGGAGCTGGAGCGCGGCGACTCGGGCGTTCGGTCGTTCGCGTCGGTGCAGGGCGGCCTCGTGATGTACCCGATCTTCGCCTTCGGCTCCGAGGAGCAAAAGAAGAAGTGGCTCCCCGAGATGGCGAGCGGCAAGGTGATCGGCTGCTTCGGGCTCACCGAGCCCGATTACGGCTCCAACCCCGGGGGCATGATCACGGTCGCGAAGGAGACGGCGGACGGCTGGGTGTTGAACGGGGCCAAGATGTGGATCACGAACGGCTCGACCGCGCAGGTCTCGGTCATCTGGGCGAAGGTGGGGAAGCTCGAGGACCAGAACTCGATCCGCGGCTTCATCGTTCCGACCGACACGAAGGGTTTCACGGCCAAAGACCAGAAGGGGAAGCTGAGCCTGCGCGCCTCCGACACCTCGGAGCTGGTACTGCAAGACGTCCATGTGCCGAAAGACGCGTTGCTCCCCAAATCGGGCGGTCTCAAGTCGCCGTTGATGTGTCTCACCCAGGCGCGCTACGGCATCGCCTGGGGCGCCGTCGGCGCTGCGATGGCGTGCTACGACGAAGCGGTGAGCTACGCCAAGAACCGCGTGATGTTCTCGAAGCCGATCGGCGCGTTCCAGCTGCAGCAGGCGCGCCTCGCCGAGATGCTCACCGAGATCACCAAGGCGCAGCTGCTCTGCCTGCAGCTCGGCCGCTTGAAAGACGCGGGGACGATGACGCCGCAACAGGTGTCGCTCGCCAAGCGCAACAACGTGAGTATGGCGACCGATATCGCGCGCGAGACCCGCCGCCTGCTCGGCGCCAACGGCATCCTCGCCGAGTACCAGGCGATGCGGCATCTCGCCAACCTCGAGTCGGTGTACACCTACGAAGGCACGCACGACATCCACACGCTGATTCTCGGTCAGGAGATTACGGGCCTGAGCGCCTTCAACTGATGCGCTGGCGACACCGCATGGTCGTCGTGGCGACTTGCGGAGCACTGGCGGGAGCGGGCCGCTTCGCCGCTTCGGCGGCGCCGGCCGGCTACGTCGCGTACGTGTCGAACGAGGTGTCGCAGGACGTGAGCGTCGTCGCGACCGACCGGGACTCCGTAATCGCGTTCATTCCGCTCGGCGCGCGGGTGCGCGGCATCCACGTCAGCCCCGACGGGCGCTTCGTCTACGCCGCCCTGTCGGGCTCCCCCCGCTGTCCCCCGACGATGTCGGACGCCGACTGCGACAAGCTCCCGGTCAACAAGCAGAAAGACGGCATCGCCCAGATCGACGCCGCCACCCGACGGGTGGTGCGCACGATGCCCGGGGGCTCCGATCCCGAGCAGTTCGCCCTCAGTCCCGATGGAGCGCGGCTGTTCGTGTCCAATGAAGACGCCGCGTCGGCGTCGATCATCGACACCCGGACGGGAAAGCTCGTTGCCACGGTGCCCGTGGGAACGGAGCCCGAGGGGGTGTCGGCGAGTCCCGATGGAAAGCTCGTCTTCGTCACGGGCGAGACCGCGAACAACATCACCGCCATCGATCCGGCGGATGGCAAGGTGCTGTTTCATGTCGACGTCGACCAGCGTCCGCGCGACCTCGGGTTCCTTCCCGACGGGAGCCGGCTCTACGTCTCGGCGGAAGTGGGCGGGACGGTGTCGGTCGTCGACGTGGCGCAGCGGCAGCGTATCGCAGTGATCGCCATGCCACAAGGCTCACGGCCGATGGGAGTGAAAGTGGCTCCGGATGGGAAACGGGTGTACGTCGCCACCGGTCGCCACGGGACGGTGGAGGTGATCGATCCCGCCACCAACACCATTGTCGGCTCAGTGAAGGTCGGGACGCGGCCCTGGGGGCTCGCCCTCACGCCCGACGGCAAGAAGCTCTATACCGCCAACGGTCCGTCGAACGACGTCTCGGTCGTCGACACCGACAGCCTCAAGGTCATCGCCACGATTGCCGTGGGGCAGAGCCCGTGGGGCGTGGCTGTCGCGCCGCCACCCGCGTCGATCCCGCCGCGCTGATCGTCATGGCAGCCCGGAGTCCCCGCCGCCCGGGTAGATTGTCACCCACCGCTTCGCGGTAGACCCGATCAGCGCGCCGAGCAGCGCGCCACCGGCGGTCGAGACGAGAGCGATGAACGCGGATCCACCGCCTGCGTTGCGGCAGCCGAGGCCGTCGTTGCACAGCGAAGACGTCAAGCCGATCCCCATCGCAAGACCACCGGCCAATCCGATCCCCGCACCGATGAGGGCCCCTCGTCCCGCGGCATTCCCGCGCACCTGAATTCGGTCGACGCTGTCCAGCCCCAGCTCCGTCCCTTCGAAGGCCAGAGACCTGCCTGACAGGCGCGGCCCAACCAGGGTTCTCGTTCCCCAACGACCACTGACCCGAATCAGCGCCTGGCCGTTGATGCGGCTGGACAATGCGGAGCTCGTGTCTGCTTGGGCATGAAGGGATGCCGCGATGACGGCCGTAAGAACCGCCGCAACGAACGTCGGGGACATAGGTGCCTCGTGTCTCGAGTCGGCTCCAACATGGGATGGGCCGGTCAAGTCGCGGTCAAAAGCCGGGTGTCGGGTGCCAGGCGCCGGGAGTCAGGGTTAGTTTGTCTGTCCCTGACACCCGACACCTGATACCTGACACCTATGAAGATCGCAGTCTGCATCAAGCGCGTCGCCGATTCCGAGACGCGCGTCAAGATCGCCGCCGACGGCAAGTCGCTCGACGAAGCCGGCGTGAAGTTCATCCTCAATCCTTACGACGAATTCGCCGTGGAAGAAGCGCTGCGCCGCAAGGAGCAGGCAGGCGCGGGCGAGGTCGTAGTGATCGCCTGTGGCTCGGGCGCTTCGCAGGAGACGATCCGCACCGCGCTCGCGATGGGAGCGGACCGCGGCGTGTTGCTCGAGACCGCCGCGGTGCCCGCGGATGGCCTGGCCGTGGCGCGTGCGCTCGCGGCCGAGCTGAAGGATGGCGGCTACGACCTGGTCCTCTTCGGCAAAATGGCGATCGACGACTACAACCATCAGGTCGGTCCGATGACCGCCGAGCTGCTCGGGCTGCCGTGCGTCACCTGCGTGGCGCATCTCGACCTCGCCGCCGGGAAAGGAACGGCGCAGCGCGAAGTCGAGGGTGGGATGGAGGAGGTCGAATTCCCCTTGCCGGCGGTGCTGACCGTCGACAAGGGCCTCAATGAGCCGCGTTACCCCGCTCTCAAGGGGATCATGGCCGCCAAGAAGAAGCCGCTCGAGGTGAAGCCCACGACCCTGGGTGCTTCCGGCCTCGAGGTGCTGGCGATGACGCCGCCCCCCGAGCGCAAAGAGGGACGCATCGTCGGGGAAGGGGCCGCCGCCATCCCCGAGCTCATCAAGCTGCTGCGCGAAGAGGCGAAGGTCCTGTGAGCAACGTGCTCGCGATTCTGGAGCAGCGCGACGGCACGCTGCGCAAAGTCAGTCACGAGGTCGTGACCGGCGCCCGGCGCCTCGCCGATGCGCTCGGTGGCGAAGTCCACGCCTTCGTCTGTGCCGCCGGCCCGATCTCCGGCGTGGATGCCGCCGGCCGCCACGGAGCGGACATGGTCATCACTGCGACGAACGCGGCATTCGGGTCTTACGCCCCCGAAGGGTACGCCCGGACGATCGCCGAACGCGCCCAGGCAGGTGGCTACGCCGCCGTCGTCTGCGCCGCGAGCGCCCAGGGCAAAGATCTCGCCCCGCGCGTTGCGGCACGACTGGGTGTGTCGCTCGCCGCCGACATCACCGATGTCGGCGTCGACGGTGGGGCCGTGGTCGTGACACGACCGGTGTATGCCGGGAAAGCGCTGCTCAAGGTGAGGGTCGCGTCGAAACCCGCGGTCCTGTCGCTCAGGCCCAATGTGTTCACTCCGGTGGAGCGGCCGAAGGCTGGAACGGCCGAGTCCGTCGCGGCGGCTGGCGAGGGCGGCCGCGTCGTGGTGAAGGGGATCACGGCGGCCGCCGCCGGAGCGCTCGACGTCGCCGAGGCGCCGATCGTCGTTTCGGGCGGCCGTGGGCTCAAGGAGCCGGCGAACTTCAAGCTGCTCGAAGAGCTGGCGCACGCGTTCGGGGGTCGCGCGGCGGTGGGTGCGTCACGCGCGGTGGTCGATGCCGGTTGGCGGCCGCACGGCGATCAGGTGGGCCAGACGGGAAAGACGGTGAGCCCGTCGCTCTACATCGCCATCGGCATCTCGGGCGCGATTCAGCACCTCGCGGGGATGCGCACCGCCAAGGTCATTGTCGCCATCAACAAGGATAAGGACGCGCCGATCTACAAGATCGCGGACTACGGGGTGGTTGGGGATCTGTTCGAGATCGTTCCGCGGTTGACCGAGGAGATCCGAAAACTCAATGGATAATTGCGGAATGCGGATTTCGGATTGCGGATTGGCCGGGTCAGCTCCGATCGCCAAACCCCGCATCGACGCTGGCACTTCAATTCCGCAATCCGCAATCCGCAATCCGCAATCGATCTATCCCATCCGCAATCCGCAATCGTCATGATCCCCTCTCAGTATCAGCCCGCTCTGCCGCTCGACCAGCTCCTGATCAAGCAGGGGTCCGAGGGCGCCGGCGATTCAATGGAGCTCGACGTGCTGTTCGTCGGCGCGGGGCCGGCAGGGCTCGCGGGGGCGATCGAGCTAGCCCGTCTCGCCAGGGCGGACCCCAGCGTCGGAGAGCTCAACATCGGGGTGCTGGAGAAGGCCGAGGCGTTGGGGGAGCACTCGCTCTCGGGTGCGGTCGTCAATCCGACCGCGTTGCGCGAGCTGTTCCCGGATCTCGCCGAGCAGGACCTGCCGCTGCGCGGCCGGGTCGAGCGCGAAGCGGTGTACGTGCTCACGTCGGGGAGCGCGCCGCGCATCCCCACGCCGCCGACGATGAAGAATCACGGGAATTACGTCGGGTCGATCTGCGAAATCGTGCGCTGGCTGGGGCAGCAGGCCGAGGCGCTGGGCGTGAACGTCTTCACCGGGTTCCCTGCAGCGGCACTGCTCACCGAGGGCAACCGCGTCGCCGGGGTTCGTACCGCCGCC